>NZ_JBMDIJ010000058.1:0-41490 GCF_057808595.1 Pseudomonas sp. FG98
CACCGTCATCGCGGCGGTCCGGCGTCCCGGTAAACCCGCTCCCACAAGGCCCGCGTTGCCTTCCTGATCCTGACTCTTCCACTCAGCCTTTCATCGCCAAAATAGAAAGCAAGCTAATAAATGCCTGGACAATGATTGCCTAAGCAGACATATTTGCTTACATTACTGCCTAAGCAGGGTTCTCCCCACATGCAGCATTTCACCCCGGAAAATTTCCAGACCTGCACCATCGGCCTGCTTCTCGGTCGCGCCGCGCTGGTCAAGGACCGCATCCTCGACAGCCATCTGCAGGATCACGACGTCACCGCCGCGCAGTTCAAGGTGTTGATCATCATTGCCCAGTTCGCCGTCGATACCCCGGCCGACCTGTGCCGCTACCTTGGCCTGGACAGCGGCTCGATGACGCGCATGCTCGATCGCCTCGAGCAGAAAGACCTGATCGCCCGCAGCCGCTGCCCGCAAGACCGTCGCCAGATCCGCGTCGGCCTGACCGACGGTGGTCGCCAACTGGCCGACCGCCTGCCGCATATCGGCGCGGCGGCAATGAACGAGCTGGTCGGCACCCTTGATCCCGCAGAACTGGCCACCCTCACCGCGATCCTGACCAAGGTGCTGGTCAATGCCGGCGATGCCTTGACCCTGTTGCGGGTGGGCGACAAATGAACAAGACCACCTTGCGTACCAGCCTGAGCCTGCTGGCGCTGGCCTTGAGCCTGGCCGGATGTGCCAGCTATGAAGGTCTGTCCACCTCCGGCAAGCGCCTGTCCGCCGCCGAACTGCAAGCCGGCAAGACCCTCGCTGGCGTCACCCTGTCGCCGGCCGCCTGGCCGAAAAGCGACTGGTGGCGCAGCCTTGGCGATCCACAACTGGACGGCCTGATCGGCGAAGCCCTGCGCGACAGCCCGGACATGCAGATCGCCAGCGCTCGCGCTCACCAGGCCAGCGCTGCGGCCCTGGCCGCCGATGCCGAGCGCATGCCGACCCTGGATGCCAATGCCAGTGTCAGTCGTGCGCGCCTGGACCGTACCCAGGATCCATCGGGGCAGGGCGGGCGCTATTCGACCTCGCGCAACCTGAGCCTCGACTTCAGCTACAACTTCGATCTCTGGGGCGGCCAGCGTGACGCCTGGGAGGCCGCCCTGGGCCAGGCCCGTGCCGCCGAGGTCGATCGCCAGGCCGCCAGCCTGACCCTGGCCGCCGATGTGGCCCGGGCCTACAGCCAGCTCGGCCAGGCCTATATCGTCAACGACCTGACCCAGGAAGACCTCAAGCGCACCCGGCAAATGCTCGACCTGGGCAAGCGCCGCCTGCAGGCCGGGATCGACAGCGACTATCAGTTGCAGCAGACCGAAAGCCTCGCCGCCAGTTCGGAAGAACAGGCGATCGACGCCGCCAAACAGCTGCGCAGCGCGCAGATCACCCTGGCCGTGCTGCTCGGCAAAGGCCCGGATCGCGCCCGCGAGATCGCCCGCCCGGCGGTGCTCAAGCCGGGGGCGGTGGCGCTGCCATCGGTGTTGCCCGCCGAACTGCTCGGCCGTCGCCCCGATCTGGTGGCCGCGCGCTGGCGGGTCGAGGCGGCGGGCAAGTCCATCGACGCCAGCAAGACCCGCTTCTACCCCAACCTCAACCTGACCGCTGCTGCTGGCACCCAGGCCCTGCTGGGGGACGCGATCTTCGGGGCGCCAAGCCGCTTCTTCAATATCGCTCCGACCATCTCGCTGCCGATCTTCGACGGCGGTCGCCTGCGTGCCGATCTCGACGCCCGCGACGCCGACTACGACCTGGCGGTGGCCCAGTACAACAAGAGCCTGGTCAATGCCCTCGGAGAGGTGAGCGACAGCATCGACCAGTTGCACGCCCTCGGCGAGCAGGTCGCGGCCAAGCAGCGCGCCGCCGATATCGCCCAGCAGTCCTACGACACGGTGATGCAGCGCTACGGCGCCGGCATCGGCAACTTCCTCGATGTGCTGAGCATCGAGCAGCAATTGCTGCAGGCCCAGCGTCAACTGGCGCAGCTCAACGCCGAGCGCATCGACCGCTCGATCCTGCTGATGCAGGCCCTTGGTGGTGGCTTCCAGGCCGACGCCGCACCCCAACAGCACGCCGCGAACCCGTCGCCGGCGCCTCGTCACCCATAACGTCAAGGTATTCGTCATGGCTAACCCAACGGACACTGCCGTCAACGAGCAGGACGTCAACAACCAGCGCAAACGCAAGACCTGGCTGATCGGCCTGGTGCTCATCGTCGCCGCCCTCGGCGCCGGCACCTGGGCCTGGCACGAGCTGTACGGGCGCTGGAGCGAAAGCACCGACGACGCCTACGTCAATGGCAACGTGGTGGAAATCACCCCGCTGGTCAGCGGCACCGTGGTCAGCATCGGCGCCGACGACGGCGACCTGGTGCACGCTGGCCAGGAGCTGATCCGCTTCGACCCGAGCGATGCCGAGGTCGGCCTGCAGGCCGCCGAGGCCAAGCTGGCCCGGGCGGTGCGCCAGGTGCGCGGGCTGTACAGCAATGTCGACGGGCAGAAGGCCCAGGTCGCGGCGCGCAAGGCCGAGCTGCAAAAGGCCCAGGAAAACTACAACCGGCGCAAGACCCTGGCTGCCGGCGGGGCGATTTCCCAGGAAGAGCTGTCCCATGCCCGTGACGACCTGGCCTCGGCGCAGAGCGCCCTGAGCAATGCCCAGCAGCAACTCAACACCACCACCGCACTGGTGGACGACACCGTGGTTTCGTCCCATCCGGAAGTCCAGGCCGCCGCCGCCGAGCTGCGCCAGGCCTACCTGAGCAACGCCCGTACCACCCTGGTGGCGCCGGTCACCGGTTATGTGGCCAAGCGCACCGTGCAATTGGGCCAGCGCCTGGAGCCCGGTACCGCGACCATGGCGGTGATCCCTCTCGACCAACTGTGGATCGACGCCAACTTCAAGGAAACCCAACTGCGCAACATGCGCATCGGCCAGCCGGTGGAGATCAGCACCGACCTCTACGGCAGCGAAGTGAAATACAGCGGCACCATCGACAGCCTCGGCGCCGGTACCGGCAGCGCCTTCGCCCTGCTGCCGGCACAGAACGCCACCGGTAACTGGATCAAGATCGTCCAGCGTGTGCCGGTGCGGGTGCATATCAACCCCGAGCAACTGGCCAAGCATCCGCTGCGCATCGGCCTGTCGACCATTGTCGACGTCGACCTGCACGACCAGAGCGGTCCGGTGCTGGCCCAGCAGCCACCGCAGAAGGCCAGTTTCGCCACCCAGGTGTATGACCGCCAACTGGCCGAGGCCGACACCCTGATCGCCCGGCTGATCCACGACAACAGCGCCAGCGACAAGACGGCACAGCGATGAGCAACCAGGCCTCGTTCACCCCGCCGAGCCTGCTGCTGACCACGGTCGGCCTGTCCCTGGCGACCTTCATGCAGGTGCTCGACACCACCATTGCCAACGTGGCGCTGCCGACCATTTCCGGCAACCTCGGGGTGAGTTCGGAGCAGGGCACCTGGGTCATCACCTCGTTTGCGGTGAGCAACGCCATTGCCTTGCCGCTGACCGGCTGGCTGAGCCGGCGCTTCGGCGAGGTCAAGCTGTTCATCTGGGCGACCCTGCTGTTCGTGCTGGCCTCGTTTCTCTGCGGGATTTCCCAGTCGATGCCGGAGCTGGTGGGCTTCCGGGTCTTGCAAGGCGTGGTGGCCGGGCCCTTGTACCCGATGACCCAGACCCTGCTGATCGCCGTCTATCCCCCGGCGAAACGGGGGATGGCCCTGGCCCTATTGGCGATGGTCACGGTGGTGGCGCCGATTGCCGGGCCGATCCTCGGTGGCTGGATCACCGACAGCTACAGCTGGCCGTGGATCTTCTTCATCAATATCCCGATCGGCCTGTTCGCTGCCGCCGTGGTCCGCCAGCAGATGCGCACCCGGCCGGTACAGACCAGTCGCCAGCCGATGGACTATATCGGTCTGCTCAGCCTGATCATCGGTGTCGGCGCCTTGCAGATCGTCCTCGACAAGGGCAACGACCTGGACTGGTTCGAATCGAACTTCATCATCGTCGGCAGCCTGATCTCGGTGGTGTTCATCGCCGTGTTCATCATCTGGGAACTGACCGACAAGCACCCGGTGGTCAACCTCAAGCTGTTCGTCCACCGCAACTTCCGCATCGGCACCATCGTACTGGTGGGCGGTTATGCCGGTTTCTTCGGCATCAACCTGATCCTGCCGCAATGGCTGCAGACGCAGATGGGCTACACGGCGACCTGGGCCGGCCTGGCGGTGGCGCCGATCGGCTTGTTGCCGGTGTTGATGTCGCCTTTCGTCGGCAAGTACGCGCACCGCTTCGACCTGCGCCTGCTGGCCGGGCTGGCGTTCCTGGCGATCGGCCTGAGCTGCTTCATGCGCGCCGGCTTCACCCATGAGGTGGACTTCCAGCATGTGGCGATGGTGCAGTTGTTCATGGGCATTGGCGTGGCGCTGTTCTTCATGCCGACCCTGAGCATCCTGCTCTCGGACCTGCCGCCCCATCAGATTGCCGATGGCTCCGGGCTGGCGACCTTCCTGCGTACCCTGGGCGGCAGCTTCGCGGCGTCGCTGACCACCTGGATCTGGATTCGCCGGGCCGACCAGCATCACGCCTATCTCAGCGAAAGCATCAGCACCTACGATCCGGCGACCCGTGAGGCGCTGCATCAATTGGGTGGGGCAGGGGGCGCGTCGTACCGGCAACTGGAGCAGATGCTCAGCAGCCAGGCGTACATGATGTCGACGGTGGATTACTTCACGCTGATGGGCTGGGTGTTCGCGGGGTTGATCTTGCTGGTGTGGCTGGCCAAACCGCCGTTTGCGGCGAAGGCGGGGCCGGCTTCGGGCGGGCATTGAGAGGAAGGCGGGAACCCCCGGGCGCGCGATCCATGCGTCCGGGGGCGGCGTCACTTAATCGAGCAGCAGTGGCTTGATACCGGTGATGATCGGTTCGCCGCTGATTGGTGCGTAGATCTCCACGAGCACGCGACGGATAGCGCTGAAGCCCGGGATGGACTGGTTGGCCACGTACTGGTAGTTGGTGCCGTTGACGACCTGGGAGCGGACTTCCAGTGGTTGGTATTCGGCGCCGATCAGTCGCTCGGTGGCCGCAGCGAAGATCTGTTCCTCTTGAGGGCTGAGTGCGTGCAGAGGAGTCCAGCCACCAACTTGTTGAGAGCTCATGCGTTTTATCTCCATATAAAAGTTCCTACTCGTCTGGCTTTTCGGACTACGCCCCGTCTATTTCAATGGTTTCCGGCATCCATGTTCGTGTTGTTCATCTGTGATCCAGTTCACATAATGGCCATACGATATCATTGGCAAAGCTGGCGTCTGTCGGATAGAAACCATTCGTTATGTAGGTGATTGGCTATTCACGGAAGTGTCACAGGGATGCCGGCAAGGGCAATGATGTCGTCTGGTCGGTCATCGCTGGCAAGCCAGCTCCCACAGGAACCGCGCCGAGCACAAATACTTTGGCTGACCCGGAACCCTGTGGGAGTCGGCTTGCCGACGATGAGGCCAGCAGCCACAGCATCAATCTGCTTGCCGGCCACCAGAGAATCTCCCGCAGAGGAGAAGTGCATGCTTATGCAGGGGAGTACTGCCAGGAATCAGGCGAATTCGAACGGGCTCAACTGGAAACCCTGTTCATCCACCTGCAACGCCCAGCCTTGCTTGTCCCAATCCCCCAGCACGATGCGCCGCCCGGCACTGCCGTCTTCGAGGCTGAGCTTGTGGATGGCCGGCCGGTGGGTGTGGCCGTGGACCAGGGTGCGAACGCCATGGCGCTGCATCAGCCGTGGGACTTCCTCGGCGGTGACGTCGATGATGTCGTTGGCCTTCATGCGCGTCTGCGCCTTGCTTTCGCTGCGCAGCTTGCGCGCCAGCTTGCGCCGGGTCGCCAGCGGCAGATGGCGGAGGATCCACAGGCTCAGCGGATTGCGCAGGTAGCGGCGCAGCTTCATATAGGCTTCGTCGCGGGTGCACAGGCTGTCGCCGTGCATCAGCAGCACCGCTTCGCCACCCATCTCGACCACGCTCGGGTCCTTGAGCAGGGTGCAGCCGGCGGCCTTGCAGAACGCCTGGCCGATAAGGAAGTCGCGGTTGCCGTGCATCAGGAACACCCGGGTGCCGCCGTCGCTGAGTTCGCGCAGGGCCCGGCAGATCGACTGCTGGAACGGCGTCATGCCGTCGTCGCCGATCCAGGCTTCGAAGAAGTCGCCGAGGATGTACAGGGCCTGTGCATCCCGGGCGCGGGTCGCCAGCAGATCAAGAAACGCCCGGGTAATGTCCGGGCGTTCTTCTTGCAGGTGCAGATCGGAGATCAGCAGTATCACTCAATGATCTCGGCTTTCTCGATGATCACGTCGTCCTTCGGTACGTCCTGGTGGCCAGCCTTGGAGCCGGTGGCGACCTTCTCGATGGCATCGACCACTTCCTGGCCTTCGGTCACTTCGCCGAACACCGCGTAGCCCCAGCCCTGCACGTTCTTGCCGCTGTGGTTGAGGAAGCCGTTGTCGGTGCCGTTGATGAAGAATTGCGCCGAAGCCGAATGCGGCTCCATGGTACGGGCCATGGCGATCGAGTACTTCTTGTTCGGCAGGCCGTTGTCAGCTTCGTTCTGGATGCTGGCGCGGGTCTTCTTCTGGCTCATGTTGGTGTCGAAGCCGCCGCCCTGGATCATGAAACCCTTGATCACGCGGTGGAAGATGGTGCCGTCGTAGTGGCCGTCCTTGACGTACTGGACGAAGTTTTCCACGGTCTGCGGGGCTTTTTCGGCGTCCAGTTGCAGGACGATGTCACCGTGGTTGGTGCTCAGTTTGACTTTGGCCATGCTGGAATTCGCTCTCTCAAGGCATGTGGGAAAGAAGGTGTGCGTCGCACGTATTTGACCCTGACGCCCGCTTCGGCAACGGCGATACGTTTATCGCAGGGATTTTTTTCCGTACGCCACGCATATTAGCGCCGGTTTGTCGGTGCGGTGCTGTCGGCGGCGCGACGGCTTCGGCTATGATAAGCGCTTTGTTTCACGCGGCCTACCCGCGCCGCAGACCGGACTTCCAAGGATCCTATGAGCAAGCCCACCGACACCGCTCCCAATGCCGCCAAAGGCGCGCCCGCCGTTCCCGTGAATTTCCTGCGCCCGATCGTGCAGGCCGACCTGGATGCGGGCAAGCACAGCAGCATCGTCACCCGTTTCCCCCCAGAGCCCAACGGTTACCTGCATATCGGCCATGCCAAGTCGATCTGCGTGAACTTCGGCCTGGCCAAGGAATTCGGCGGTGCCTGCCACCTGCGCTTCGATGACACCAACCCGGCCAAAGAGGACCAGGAGTACATCGACGCCATCCAGGAAGACGTCAAGTGGCTGGGCTTCGAGTGGACCGGTCCGGTGCGCTATGCCTCGGAATACTTCGACCAGTTGCACGCCTGGGCCGTCGACCTGATCAAGTCGGGCAACGCCTACGTCTGCGACCTGACCCCGGAACAAGCCAAGGAGTACCGCGGCAACCTGACCGAGCCGGGCAAGAACAGCCCGTTCCGCGAGCGTAGCGTCGAAGAGAACCTCGACCTGTTCGCACGCATGAAAGCCGGCGAGTTCAAGGACGGCGAGCGCGTCCTGCGGGCGAAGATCGACATGGCTTCGCCGAACATGAACCTGCGCGACCCGATCCTCTACCGCATCCGCCATGCCCACCACCACCAGACCGGTGACAAGTGGTGCATCTACCCGAACTACGACTTCACCCACGGTCAGTCGGACGCCATCGAGGGCATCACCCACTCGATCTGCACCCTGGAGTTCGAAGGCCATCGTCCGCTGTACGAGTGGTTCCTCGACAACCTGCCGGTGCCGTGCAAACCGCGCCAGTACGAGTTCAGCCGCCTCAACCTGAACTACACCATCACCAGCAAGCGCAAGCTCAAGCAACTGGTCGACGAGCAGCACGTCACCGGCTGGGACGATCCGCGCATGTCGACCCTGTCCGGCTTCCGCCGCCGCGGCTACACCCCGGCGTCGATCCGCAACTTCTGCGAAATGATCGGCACCAACCGTTCCGACGGCGTGGTCGACATGTCCATGCTCGAGTTCAGCATCCGTGACGACCTCGACCGCACCGCACCGCGCGCCATGTGCGTGCTGCGTCCGCTGAAGGTGGTCATCACCAACTACCCGGAAGGCCAGGTCGAGCAGCTCGAACTGCCGCGCCATCCGAAGGAAGACATGGGCGTGCGCGTCCTGCCGTTCGCCCGCGAGCTGTACATCGATCGCGACGACTTCATGGAAGAGCCACCGAAGGGCTACAAGCGCCTGGAACCGGCTGGTGAAGTACGCCTGCGCGGCAGCTACGTGATCCGTGCCGACGAGGCGATCAAGGATGCCGAAGGCAACATCGTCGAGCTGCGCTGCTCGTACGACCCGGACACCCTGGGCAAGAACCCGGAAGGCCGCAAGGTCAAGGGCGTGATCCACTGGGTCCCGGCCGAGGGCAGCGTCGAGTGCGAAGTGCGCCTGTACGACCGTCTGTTCCGCGCCGCCAATCCGGAGAAGGCCGAAGAGGGCGGCAGCTTCCTCGACAACATCAACCCTGATTCGCTGCAGGTGCTCACCGGTTGTCGTGCCGAGCCGTCGCTGGGCAACGCCCAGCCTGAAGACCGCTTCCAGTTCGAACGCGAAGGCTACTTCTGCGCCGACCTGAAAGATTCCCGTCCAGGCCAACCGGTATTCAACCGCACCGTGTCCCTGCGTGACTCCTGGGGCAGCTGAGGAAATTTCGTGCTTACCATCTACAACACGCTGAGCAAGACCAAGGAAGTATTCAAGCCGCTGGAAGGCAACAAGGTGCGCATGTACGTGTGCGGCATGACCGTGTACGACTTCTGCCACCTCGGCCACGGCCGCAGCATGGTCGCCTTCGACCTGGTCACCCGCTGGCTGCGTTACAGCGGCTACGACCTGACCTACGTGCGCAACATCACCGACATCGATGACAAGATCATCAACCGGGCCAACGAGAACGGCGAGACCTTCGACGCCCTCACCGCGCGGATGATCGACGCGATGCACGAGGACGAGCGCCGCCTGAACATCCTGCCGCCGGACCTGGAACCGCGTGCCACCGACCATATCCCCGGCATGCACGCGATGATCCAGACCCTGATCGACAAGGGCTACGCCTACGCACCGGGCAACGGCGACGTGTACTACCGGGTCGGCAAGTTCGTCGGCTACGGCAAGCTGTCGCGCAAGAAGATCGAAGACCTGCGCATCGGTGCGCGGATCGAGGTCGACGAGGCCAAGCAGGACCCACTGGACTTCGTCCTGTGGAAAGGCGTCAAGCCGGGCGAGCCGAGCTGGGAGTCGCCGTGGGGGCCAGGCCGTCCGGGCTGGCACATCGAGTGCTCGGTGATGTCCACCTGCTGCCTGGGCGAGAGCTTCGACATCCACGGTGGCGGTAGCGACCTGGAGTTCCCGCATCACGAGAACGAGATCGCCCAGAGCGAGGCCGCGACCGGCAAGCAGTACGCCAATTCGTGGATGCACTGCGGGATGATCCGTATCAACGGCGAGAAGATGTCGAAGTCGCTGAACAACTTCTTCACTATCCGCGACGTGCTCGACAAGTATCACCCGGAGGTGGTGCGCTACCTGCTGGTATCCAGCCACTACCGCAGCGCCATCAACTACTCCGAAGACAGCCTGCGCGATTCGAAAGGCGCGCTGGAGCGCTTCTACCACGCCTTGCGTGGCCTGCCGCTGGTGGCGCCGCAGGGTGGCGAGGAATTCGTCGAGCGCTTTGCCGCGGCGATGAACGACGACTTCGGTACTCCGGAAGCCTGTGCCGTGCTGTTCGACCTGGTACGCGAGATCAACCGCCTGCGCGACAGCGATGCACAAGCGGCAGCGGGCCTGGCCGGGCGTCTGCGCGAGCTGGGTGGTCTGCTCGGTGTACTGCAGCTGGAGGCCGATGAGTTCCTCCGTGCCGGTGCCGAAGGCAAGGTCGATGCGGCTGAAGTCGAAGCGCTGATCCAGGCGCGCCTGCAGGCGCGGGCCGAGAAGAACTGGGCCGAATCCGACCGGATTCGCGACCAGATCGCGGCCATGGGCGTGGTGCTGGAAGACAAGAAGGGCGAGACCACCTGGCGCTTGGCTGACTGAAGTCTTGTGTTGCCAGTGATGGCCTCATCGCCGGCAACGCCGGCTCCCACAAGGTTCTGCGGTGTACGCGGTACCTGTGGGAGCTGGCATTGCCAGCGATGAGGCCATCAGCCTTTTACACCTGCCCCCGGCAGTGCATCACCAGACGAGCCCCACCCAGCTCGCTTTCCCCCACCTCAAGCCCGAACCCATGCAGGTCGACGATCGCCGCGACGATCGATAGTCCCAGCCCGAACCCGGCATGCTTGTGGCCTTCCTCGCTGCGATAGAAGCGCTTCAATACCGTCTCGCGTTCCTCCGCCGGAATCCCCGGTCCACTGTCTTCCACCGCGATATGCACCCCGTCGTCATCACTGCGGGCGCTGATCCGCACCCGGCCGCCCGCCGGAGTGAACTTGATGGCATTGCCCATCAGGTTGGCCAGGGCTTCGAACAGCAGTTCATGGTCGCCGAACAGGGCGGGCAGTGGCTCGCTCATGTTCAGGCCCAGGGCTATTTCGCCGTCTTCGGCCAGTGGCAGGTAGAAATCGTGCAGCTCTTCGAGCAACGCCCTGGGTGCCAGCTCGACGAAGCCCGCCCGACGCTGGCGATCCTCCAGTTCGCTGATACGCAACAGGCCGCGGAAACGCGCCATCAGGGTGTCGGTCTCGGCGATCGCCTGTTCCATCGCCTCGGCCTGCGGCGCATCGTCGCCGGCCTGCTGGCGAATGCGATAAAGCTGGGCGCGCAGGCGGGTGAGCGGGGTGCGCAGGTCGTGGGCAATGTTGTCGCAGACGCCCTTGACCTCATGCATCAGCCGCTCGATGCGGTCGAGCATGGCGTTGACGATGGCGGCAAGCATGTCCAGTTCGTCACGTCGCTGCGACAGCGGCAGGCGCCGGGTCAGGTCGCCGGCGACGATCTGCTCGGCAGTGGCCTGGATCGCCCGGATGCGCTTCAGCGGTCTGCGCCGTAGCCAGTACCAACCGGCGATCCCGGGAATGATGGTCAGCGACAGGCCCCAGAGCAGGGCATGGAGAATGATCCGGGTGACCACGAACAGCGAGCCGTTGTCCCGTACCAGCACCAGCCAGCGACCATCGGGGACCTTCAGCGCCACGCCATCGCAGCTGTCCGCCGGCATGCGCGGATCGTCGGCGTCGAGGCAGCGGCTTAGCTCATGCACACGTCCATCCAGGCCTAGCCCTGGCGGCATCTGGCGGATCTGCCCACCCAGCGGATTGAACTGCGCATCGAACAGGCCGTAGGCGTCGAAACTGCGGTCCTCGAAGGCCTGGCTGGCGATCAAGGCATCGTCCAGCTGCTTGCCGCTCATATGGGAAAACAGGTGCTGGCGTTGCAGCAGCGAGTGGCGGGTGAGCTTGTTCAGGTAGCTGGACACCTCGAAGTACAGCACCCCCATCAGGATGCTGCTCCAGGCCACAAAGAGAAAACTGTACAGCGCCAGCAGGCGGCTGGTGGACGAGCTCCAGCCTTTATGCGGGTTCGGCAATGGCATAGCCGGAGCCTCGCACGGTGCGAATCAGCGGCGTCTGGCCGGGCGCGTCGATCTTCTTGCGCAGGCGGCCGATATGCACATCGATCAGGTTGGTGCCCGGATCGAAGTGATAGCCCCAGACCTCCTCGAAAATCATCATCCGGGTGATCACCTGGCCGGAATGGCGCATGAGGAATTCCAGCAGCTTGTACTCGGTCGGCAACAGGTTCAGGGATTGCTCGCCGCGGCGTGCCTCGTGGCTGATCAGGTCCAGCTCGAGGTCGGCGACCGTCAGGCGGGTCTGGGTCATCGGCACGCTGTTGCGGCGCAGCAGCACCTCGACCCGGGCGGCCATCTCGTCCGAGGCGAACGGCTTGGTCAGGTAGTCGTCGCCACCGGCGCGCAGGCCGCGGACCCGTTCGTCGACATCCGACAGGGCGCTGATCATCAGGATCGGCGTGGCGATCTTCAGGTTGCGCAGGGTGGTGACGATGGTCAGGCCATCGACCTCGGGCAGCATGCGGTCGACGGTGATCAGGTCGTAGCCGCCGGCGATGGCGCGGGCCAGGCCTTCGCGGCCGTTGTCGACCCAATCGACCTCGAGGCCGTGGCTGGAAAGTTCGGCGACGATTTCCTGGCCGGTGACGGCATCGTCTTCGATAGTCAGTACGCGGGGCATGCTTTTACCTGGGCGGCGTGTGGAAACTGGATTGTGCCAAAGAATAGGCAAGCCCCTGATTAAAGGAAATTCATCTTGCAAAAAAGCCGCCGGAGCCTCGACGTCACCGCTCTGGATGCCGGTCAGTTCGGCGTAGAGCTTCTTGGTGACCGGGCCGACTTCGGTTTCGCTGTGGAACACGTGCAGCTTGCCGTTGTACTGGATGCCGCCGATCGGGGTGATCACCGCGGCGGTGCCGCAGGCGCCGGCTTCCTTGAACTTGCCGATCTCGTCGATCAGTACGTCGCCCTCGATGACCGTCAGGCCCAGGCGCGAGGCGGCCAGTTCCATCAGCGACAGGCGGGTGATGCCCGGCAGCACGGAAGCGGATTTCGGGGTGATGAATTCGTTGTCGGCGGTGATGCCGAAGAAGTTGGCCGAACCCACTTCCTCGATCTTGCTGTGGGTCAGCGGGTCGAGGTAGATGGCGTCGGCGAAGCCGGCTTTCTTGGCGTCGTAGCCTGGCATCAGGCTGGCCGCGTAGTTGCCGCCGACCTTGGCGGCGCCGGTGCCTTGCGGTGCGGCGCGGTCGAAGTCGGAGATGATGAAGTTGTGCGGGGTCATGCCGCCCTTGAAGTACGAGCCGACAGGGATGGCGAAGACCGAGAAGATGAACTCCGGCGCGGTGCGCACGCCGATGTTGTCACCCGTGCCGATCACGAACGGACGCAGGTACAGGGCTCCCTTGCCGTACGGCGGAACGAAGCGCTCGTTGGCCTTGACCACTTGCTTGCAGGCTTCGACGAAGGCTTCGGTCGGTACTTGCGGCATCAGCAGGCGGGCGCAGCTGCGGGCCATGCGCGCGGCGTTCTGGTCGGGGCGGAACAGGTTGATCGAGCCGTCCTTGCAGCGATAGGCCTTGAGGCCTTCGAAGCATTGCTGGCCGTAGTGCAGGGCAGTGGAGCCTTCGCTGATGTGCAGGACGTTGTCTTCGGTCAGGGTGCCCGCGTCCCACTCGCCGTTGCGCCATACGGACAGGTAGCGCTTGTCGGTCTTGATGTAGTCGAAGCCCAGCTTGTCCCAGTTGATTTCGTTACTCATGACACCCTCGATCGATTTGGCAAATGCCTGTGCGGTACAGGCCGCGCTTCGCGCGCAAGGGGCTCACGATAATACATCCCGTGCAGATCGGAAACGCCTGTCGGCAGATTCGCCGGGACAATTCGTCGTCCGTTCGTAGCAGCCGACCCGCGGTCGTGGTGGCGCGGAATTTTCCCGGCGGGGTGGTAGATAGGACTTTTTCAGGTTTGAAGTTCTGATCGAAATCGCGCTTTTTCGATGAGTAATTTGCCATTTTTAATGGACCAGCCCGCCTTTAGCCTGAATGCCCGATTCATGGACGAGAGGTATTCGGCATGGCCGAGATACAGGAAGCAGCAACGACCGCCACCGATGAAGTGGATGTGCACTACCAGACCGTCAGCCAGCGCGTGCCGCAATGGCTGGTGGACGCCAGCGCGGAGGAACGCGCGGCCCTGCGCGCCACGGCGCCGACACGGATTCCCTGGCTGGCCGATGCCAGCGTCAACCTGCCCGATGCGCTGCAGACCCTGCGCGACGAGCACCAGCGCCATCTGCAACTGGGGCGGACGGTGCAGGGCTTTCTTGCGCAGTTGCCCGATGCCGAGGCCTTCGCCGAGCCGCTGTTGCGCGCGGCGCTGAAAAGTACCTTCGGTATGGATCTGGATGTGCGCCACACCTTTCTGTTCAACGCCGTGCGCGCCAGGGCGGCAGAAGCGCATATCGGCGAGGGTGACCCGGTGGTGTGGGCGTTCCAGATCGTGAAGGTGGCGACCCAGTCGCTGTTGCAGGCTGCCCTGCAGAACTTCGAAGCCTTCGAGGCCGCGCCGGATGGCTTGCGGGACGAGCGCAGGCCGTCCCAGGTGTTCATCAGCGAGAGCGGATCGGCGGCGCAGCCCGGCCGTGATATCGACCTCGTGCCCGAGCGGTTCGCCGCCCTGTGCCGCGAGCTGGACCTTGGAGGTCGCTACCAGCGCCTGATCGAGGCGACGTTCAAGCCCCAGCCCGGGGCGGGTGAAAGCGTCGACTCGGCAGCGGCCCATCGCCAGGCCTGGTTCAAGCTGTTCGACCAGTCGAGCTTTCGCCTCAACCTGCACCTGGCCTGGCTGCAGTCGTGGATTGGCGAGGACATGTACCAGGACCTGCTGGCGCTGGGCAACAACCAGAAGACCGCAGTGCCCCTCGAACGGGCGGTACTGCGCCTGTGGGATGTGGAACTGAACGGCATCGTCATGTTCCTGCGCCAGCATGCCGATATGCCGGAGCTGGAGCGCCTGGTGGTGTACATGCCGGACGAGCCGCGCCAGCCGTTCGAGGAATTCCATTCCGTGCGCGACTTCCACCGCTCGCTGCGCCAGCGCCTGCAGGACCCGGCATGGCGCAAGTACTTCCAGCGATTCATTCCGGCGCGCCAGCGCGAGCGGTTGCTGCAGCACATCCAGCGCACCCTCTACCCGAAAGTCTGGAACGAGGGCGGCTGGTACGAGGAACGAGCCAATGACAATGCCCTGCTGCGAATAGGCAAGCGCGCCTTCTCCACGCCGCTGTTCGAGACCCTGTTGCAACGCAGGATCCAGGTGCTCAAGGACGATGGCTTGTTCCATGCGGTGCCGACCGCTGAGGAGGATCACAAATCGGCGCAGGACAAGCTCGAGTATTTCCTCGGGGTCGGCTTCAACGTGCTCAACCTTGCCGCCTTCGTGGTGCCGGGGCTGGGCGAGGTAATGCTGGTGGTCAATGCCGCGATGCTCGGCTACGAGGTCTACGAAGGCTTCGACAGCCTGGCCCGTGACGAGCGGGAACAAGCCTGGGGCTATTTCCTCGACGTTGCGGAAAACCTCGCGCTGATCGGGGCGATGGGCGCGGCGGGTGCTGCAGCCCGGCGCTTCACCGGCAACCTGCCGCTGGCGGTGCGCGGCATGCGTCCGGTGACCCTTGGCGATGGCAGCGTGCGCCTGTGGAAGCCGGACCTGGCGCCGTTCGCCTACGACATCGACCTGCCGGCCGGGCTGCAACCCGGCGACAACGGCCTGTACAGCCATGGCGGACGCGACTGGCTGAAGCTGGAGGGGCGCTACTACTCGGTGCGCACCTTGCTGGTCGGCGAGCACGGCTACGTGCTGGAGCACCCCGAGCGGCCATGGGCCTACGAGCCGAGCGTGCGTCACAACGGCAATGGCGGCTGGCTGCACGAAGCCGACACGCCCGAGCAATGGCGTGGCATGCAGCTGTTCGCGCGCCAGGGCCATCGCGAGGCGGCCATCTCCGAAAGCATGGCGTTGCGCGCCCTGCGTATCAGTGGTGTCAGCGAGGCGGAGCTGCGCCATACCCTGGTCAACAGCCGGCGTCCGCCGGCACTGCTGACCGACACCCTGCGCCGCCTGTCCCTGGCCGAAAGCCTCGGCGAATCGAGCGAGGCGTTCGCCTCCGCCTACGACAATCAGCAGCCGCGCCTGTCCGGCGCCGGACAATGGTTCAAGCGTCAGTTCGGCGGTCTGCCGAACCTGGTCATCGAGGAAATCCTCGGCTCGGCGAACAGTCATGAACTGGACGAAATGGCCGTGGCTGGCCGCGTTCCGCAGCGCCTGGCCGAAGAGGCGCGGGTCTATTTGCAGCAAGTGCGCATCGCCCGCGCCTGTGAAGGCCTGTACCTGGAAGGCGCTGCCGGCCTCGACAGCGCGCGCCTGCTGCTGCACGGGATGCAGGCCTTGCCCGAGTGGCCGGCCGGGCAGGCGGTCGGCTTGTACGAAGGTTCGTCCGCTGGACGGCTGCTGGCGGGCGGCGAGGGTGGTGCCGTGGTGATCTGGCGCGGACAGGCGCCCAGTACCTTTTGCCAGGCGCTGCTCGATGCCCTCGCGCCAGCGACCCGGGCCCAACTCAAGGTGGACGATGGCGCCGCGCTCTGGCGCAGTCTGCAAGAGCAGCCGTTGCCGACGCGCCGCCAGTTGCGCGAGTGGCTCGGCATGCCGGCGCTCAAGCCCGCGTTTCGCTCGCCCATGCGCCTAGCGGACGGGCGCCTCGGCTATCCCCTCAGTGGCCGCGGCAACCCGTTCTTCACCGAGGACGAGTTGCTCGACAAGCTGCGTATGCTCGAACTGGACGACCTGTATGTCGAGGACGTCCTGCGCGGGCTCTACCGCGCCGGGCTGGATCGCCTGGCGATCAATGCCCGTCTGGATCGGCTGCTCGACGAGATGCTGCAACTGCGCGCGCGGATGGATCACTGGAACCTGGAATCCTCCCGGGAAAACCTCAGCGAGACGCGCCAGCGCAGCCGCGAGCGTATCGGTGCCGCCCTGTGGCACCACTGGCGGCGCAATCTGTTCCCGGAGCTGGGGCGCGAGCGGCAGGCCCTGGTGTTGTCCCAGGTGCAGTTGGCGGACCTGCCGGTGCAACTGCCCGGTTTCTTCCGCGACCAGGTCCGGGCGATGCTGCTGGACGATGTGATCCTCAGCGAAGGTGCGCAGTATGGGCGGTTGATTGGCGAGTCTGCGGTGCAGGCGCTCGCCGAAGAGTTTCCGCTCCTGAACACCCTGGATATCCGCAGCGGCGAATGGAGCGCGGGACTGACGCAGATGATCGCCGACGCCTGGCCACGGCTGACCACCCTCGGACTGCGCGAGCAGGCCCGGCTGATCAGTCACCAGGACCTCCATGTGCTGACTGAATTGCCCAGCCTGCGCTGGCTGGAACTGCGCGGCAGCCGCTTGCACAACATGCCGATTACCGCGCTCAACGGCTTCCACCTGGATTACCTGGGCCTCGATTGGCTCGATCTTGAAGTCTGGCCGCACTGGCTGGACAACCTGGCATTGGACCGGATCGGCGAGCTGTCCATGGTGGGCAACCGCTTGAGCGAGATGCCGAGCCTGATCCTGGATGACCCGATACCCGTGGGAAGGCCGATGCGCATTGCCTTGCAGGGCAATCACTTCACCTACCAGGCGCTGCTCGACATGCGCCTTTCCGAGCGCTTCCGCGGGCGCTATATCTTCGGCCTGGACCTGTCCCCGGCCCTCGATGACGAGCTGAACCAGCGCGTGGAAGAGCGGGTCAGGCTGCATGCAACCTTGCAGGCGTGGATCGAGCCGGTCGAAGCGGCCATGCCCCTGGCGCCCGAGCACAGTGCCTATCGGCAGCGCATCACCACGGCGCTGCTGAATTACTGGCGCACCACGCTGCGCACTACCGGGGCCGCGCGCCTGCAACTGGAAGATCTGGTCCTTGCCGATTTTCCGGGCAATCTGCCGGGGTTCTTTGCCTCGCGGGTTCGCCGTCTGGAACTGGTCCGCTTCGATGCCCAACTGCCGACCCTGGAGCGTTTCGTCAGCCAGTTCCCGCAATTGCTCGAACTGTCGTTGTCGACCGGACAGCCGGGGTTGGCCCAGGTGCCGGAGTTTCTCACCCGTCTGGTCCATCTGCGCGACCTGTCGCTGGTGCGCATGGGCATGACCATCGACCAGGCAGCCATGGAAGCGTTCGGCCGGATGCCGGCGCTGTCTTCGCTGCAACTGGACGGTAATGCGCTGGGCCAGATCAATGATGTGTCGATGTTCGACGAGCGCTTCCTCGGCTTCCTTGGACTGGGGCGGATGGGCATCACCCACTGGCCGGCATGGCTGGAGCGGATGCTGCCCAATGGTGTGGAACTGCTCGGGCTGGACGATAACCGGCTCAGCGAATTGCCGAATTTCCTCCTGGAAAACCGCCGCTCCGAGACCGGCGCGGTGGAAATCTCGCTGCATGGCAATCCGCTGACCCGGGAAACGCTGATCCGTGCCCACACCTCGCAGCATTTCGGTCGTCCCTACACCTTCACCATGGATGTGCCGAGGGACATCCTCGCTATGGGGCGCGAGGAGCACACCTCGGACTCCGAAAGCGACGGCACCGAGGAGACCGACGAGGTCCTGATGTCGGATGAAGAGCCGGCCGTCACCTGGGAAACCGGTGATGTGGAGGAGGATGCCCGGCATGAAGGCCTCTGGGCCCGGCTCTCGAGCGATCCCGAGGCCAGTTCGCTGATGGCGCTGGTCGCGTACCTGCGCCATAGCGCCGACTACCGTACCGCGAGTACCCGTCTTGAGCTGGTGAACCGGGTCTGGGTGGTGCTCGAGGCTGCCGCCGAGGATGCCGAACTGCGCCAGGCCCTGAATGGCATGGCGGTGGAGCCGTTGCAGCAGGTCCACGATCATGACACTTGTGCCGATGGCATCCGGCTCGAGTTCAACCAGATGGAGCTGCTGGTCAATACCCGTCGGGCCCTGCGCACGCTCCCCGAGGAAAATCGTGGGCCGGCGCTGTTCCGCCTGATGCGCAGCCTGTTTCGCTCGCAGCGCCTGGACAGCATTGCCCGGGAACGGGCCGGCCAGCGTGACGAGGCCGAAGTGCGCCTGGCCTACCGCCTGCGCTGGGCCGAGCAACTGGAGCTGCCATTGCCACCGCGCAGCATGCTGTACCGCCGGGTGGCCGACATCGCCCCGGGTGAGCTGGACCAGGCCTTCACCCAGTTGCAACTGGACGAAGCCGGGCCGGGGCTGCTGAGCTTCGCTGCGGATTGCGATTTCTGGGTGGCTTACCTGCGCGAGACCTATGCCGAGCGCTTCAAGGTGATCAAGGACGGGTACGAGGCGGCGGTGCTCGGGGTCATCGATGCCTATCCCGACGACACCCCCGAGCAATCGGCGGCGCGGGTGCGGGCACTGGAGGAGCAGTTCAAGCTTGATGAGCGGGTGCTGCTCGAACGGCTGACCCTGGAGCGTTCCATGGTTGGGGATTGATCGGGTTGCTCCTGGGCATGGAATCTGCGTCCGGCGCGGTCACTGTGGGAGCTGGCTTGCCAGCGATGGCGTCCGGTCTGACAACATCCTTGTTCCTGCTGGCCTCATCGCCGGCAAGCCGGCTCCCACAGGGTTCCGGGCCGGTCGCATGGTCCAGGCCTGACACAAAACCTGTGGGAGCTGGCTTGCCAGCGATGCTCCACACGGACTGACAACCGGGAACCCCAACCCTTTTCAAAACCCGGCCTGGCCTCATTAGCCTGAACGCCCCATTCAAGGACGAGAGGGCGTGCCCATGGCCGCTATCCCCGCTGTCGAAAAAAACGCAGAACCCGATATCCACTACCAGACCGTCAGCCAGCGTGTGCCTCGGCATTTCCTGGACGCTCCGGCGCCGCAGCGCCAGGCCTTGCGCGCTGCCTTGCCGGCACCGATGCCCTGGCTGGAGGCGGCCAGGAGCAACTTGCCGGAGGTGCTCGCGGCCCTTCAGGACGAGTACGCCCGGCATCAGTTCCATACCCGCGCAGTGAGCGGTTTTCTCGCCGAGGTGCCGAGCGCCGAGGCCTTTGCCGAGCCATTGCTGCGCGATGCCCTGAAGAACAGCCTTGGCCTTGACCTCGATGTGCGCCACACATTTCTGTTCAACGCCGTGCGCGCCCGCATTGCCGAAGCCCATATCACTACCAGCGACCCCGCAGTCAGGGCCTTCCAGGCGGTAAAGGCCGGGACCCAGTCGCTGCTGCTTTGTGCGCTGCAGAACTTCGAGGCGTTCGAGGCACAGGACGGCGGCCTGCGCGACGAGCTCCGTGCGTCAAGCATCTTCGTCAGCGATAGCGGGCTTGCCACGCAACCGACCCGCACCCTCGACCTGGCGCCCGAACGCTTTGCCGCGCTGTGCCGTAGCCTTGATCTGGGCGGCCGTTACCAGCGCCTGATCGAGCAACTGTTCCAGCCCGAACCCGCCGCAGGAGAAAGTGCAGAGGCCGCAGCGATCAATCGCCAGGCACGCTTCAAACTGCTCGAACAATCGAATTTTCGCCTGGCCCTGCACCTGGCCCGTCTGCAATCGTGCATCGACCAGGCCTGCTACGAAGAACTGCTGGAAGTAGCGAAGAACGGCCGGGCCAGTGGTGATCTCGAGCGCAGCGTGCTGAGCCTGTGGGAGGTGCAACTGACTGGCATCGTGCTGTTCTTCCGTCCTGGCCGTCTGGTGGTCTACATGCCGGATGAACCCGAACAGCCCGTGCAGGTGTTCGATCACCTGCAGGCATTCCATGCCTCGCTGCGCGAGCGCCTGACCCGTCCCGCGTGGCGCAGCTACTTCCTGCGCTTCGTCCCGGCCCGGGAGCAGGCGAACCTGCTGCAGCGCATCCAGCGCACCCTTTATCCCAAGGTGTGGAATCCGGGCGGCTGGTACGACGAGCGCTTCGACCCCAACGCAGCCTTGCACCTGAGCAAGCAGGCGTTCGCCACGCCGCTGTTCAACGTGCTGTTCCAGCGCGCCATGCAGGTGTTCAGGGATGATGGCCTGTTTCACGCGGTGCCTACGGCGGCGCAGGATCACAAGTCGACCCAGGACAAGATCGATTACTTCCTCGGCCTCGGTTTCAACCTGCTCAACGCAGCGGCCTTCGTCGTGCCGGGATTGGGCGAGGTGATGCTGGCGGTCAATGCGGCGCTGCTCGGCTACGAGGCCTACGAGGGCTTCGACAGCCTGGCCAAGGGCGAGCGCGAGCAGGCCTGGGGCTACTTCATGGATGTCGCGGAAAACCTGGTGATCATCGCTGCGCTGGGCGCCGCGGGGGCTGCGGCACACCGTTTCGCCGGGGAGTTGCCCGTGGCGGTGCGCAGCATGCGCCCGGTCAGCCTGGCGGATGGCAGCGTGCGTCTATGGAAGCCGGACCTGTCGCCTTTCGCCTACGAAATCCGCCTGCCAGCCGGGTTGCAGGCGGATGCCAACGGCCTGTACGCCTTCCAGGGGCGCCAGTGGCTGGTCCTCGACGGTCACCACTACTCGGTGCGCAGCCTGCTCGGCGAGGAGGGCTATCGTCTGGAGCATCCCACCCGCGCCGGGGCCTATGAGCCCTCGGTGCGTCCCAACGGCAACGGCGGCTGGCTGCACGAACTGGACACCCCGGAGCAATGGCGTGGCCAGGAACTGTTCCGCCGGCAAGGGCCGCTCGAAGCCAGCGTTTCCGAGGATATGGCCCGACAGGCCTTGCGCATCAGCGGTATCCGCGAGTCGGAATTGCGCCAGACCCTGGTCGAGCGCCAGCGCCCACCGGCGCTGCTGACCGATACCCTGCGCCGCCTCGCCCTGGCACGTACCTCCGGCCCCGAGACCTTCGCCGCCGACTACCAGGCCGCACAGGCGCCGCTGTCGCGCCCAGGGCAGGTGCTGCAACGCAGCTTCGCCAGCTTGCCCAATGTCATCGTCGAAGAGATCGTCGGCGCCGCCACGGCGGCCGAGGTCGATGAACTGACCCGAACCACCCGGATCCCCCTGCGCCTGGCTGACGAAGCACGCCTCTACCAACAGCAGGTGCGCATTGCCCGGGCCTGCGAAGGCCTGTACCTGGACCGCGAAATCAGCCTCGACAGCGCGCGGCTGATGCTCCACTCCCTCGAAACCCTGCCGGACTGGCCCAAGTCATTGCGCATGGGCCTGTACGACGGCTGGATCGAAGGACCGCGGCTGGCGGGGATCGGTGAAGGCGAGGAGCCGGAACTCGGGGTGATCTGGGATCGGCAGTTGCCCGGGGAGTTTTGCCAGGCGCTGTTCGACAACATCCCCAGCGCCTACCGCGAGCGTCTCGAGTTTGCCGACGCCGCCAGCCTGTGGCGCAAGCTGCAGGCGCAACGCCTGGCCCCGCGTCAGCGCCTGCGCGAGTGGCTGGGCATGCCGGCGATCAAGCCGGCGTTCCGCTCGCCCATGCGCCTCGCCGACGGACGCATCGGCCTGCCCCTCAGCGGCAATGGGCAGGCCTTCTTCACCGAGGACGAACTGCTGGACAAGCTGCGCATCCTCGAACTGGAAGATGTTCATGTCGAAGACGTACTGGCGGCCCTCTATCGCCGCGGCCTGGATCGGGCGGCGATCAATGTGCGCCTGAATGGCCTGCTCGACGAGATGCAGGCGCTGCGCCAAAGCCTGGACCGCTGGTCCCTGGAGTCTGCCGGGGAAAACCTCAGCCTGCGCCGCCAGCACAGCCGCGAGCGCATTGGCCTGGCGCTGTGGGAGCACTGGCGGCGCAGCATCCTGCCCGAACTGGGGCAGCCGGCGTCGCGCTTGATCCTGTTCCAGGTGCAACTGGCGGACCTGCCCGAGCAGTTGCCGGCGTTCTTCCGCGAACGGGTGCACTCGCTGTTGCTGGACGACGTGATCTACCAGGAGGGAGCGCCGCACCAGGTGATCATCGATGAACATCGCGTGCAGGCACTGGCGCGGCGCTTTCCCAACCTGAGCAAGCTGGATATCCACCGTGGCGAGTGGGGGCGCGGCCTAGCGCCGATGCTGGTGCGTGCCTGGCCGCGGCTGCGGGCGTTGGGCCTGCGCGAGTTGCGCACGATCATCACCCACCAGGACATGCGCACCCTGGCTAGCCTGGCGGAACTGCGCTGGCTCGACCTGCGGGCGATGAACACCATGGACATGGGCGAGTCGGCTTTGGACGGCATGACCCTGGAGTACCTGGGCCTCGACTGGCTCGGCCTGGAGAGCTGGCCCGTCTGGTTGCACAACGATGCGCTGGCGCGTATCGGCGAGGTGTCGTTGCTGGGTAATCGCCTGAGCGAAGTGCCGGCCAGCCTGCTGAATATCACCGAGGCCGGGGAAACCCCGACCAAAATCATCCTGCTGGGCAACCGCCTGCACTACCAGGCCCTGCTCGATGCCCATCTGGCCGAGCGCTTGCACCGGCGCTTCACCTTCGACCTGGGCGCGTCGCCGGCGATCGAGGCCGAACTGGACAGTCGTGTCGTCGAGGCCCGGCAGTTGCAGGATGCCTTCCGTGTCTGGGCCCGGGAGCCGGTGCAGGGATCTTCCGTACCAGGGGCGGAGCACGCGGCTTATCGCCAGCGCATCGCCAAGATCCTGATGGCCTACTGGCGCGAGGACCTGCGTGGTGGTGGCGTGGCCATGCTGAGCCTGGAGGATCTGGCGCTGGGTGATTTCCCCAGCCGTCTGCCGAGGTTCTTCCACGAGCGGGTGACCCGCCTGGACCTGACCCGTTTCGCCGGCAACCGCGCCACGCTGTCGCGCTTCGTCAGGCAGTTCCCCCACTTGATCGAGCTGTCGCTGGTGGATGGCCGGCCGGTACTGGCCAACGTGCCCGAGTTCCTCACCGAGCTGCCCGGACTGCGTGAAGTGGCGCTGGTGCGCATGGGACTGACCATCGACCAGGCGGCCATGGCGGTGCTGGCGCGGATTCCGCGCCTGGCCTCGCTGCAACTCGACGGCAACCGCCTGGGCCCGATTACCGATATGTCCGGCTTCAACCAGCGTCACCTGAGTTTCCTCGGCCTGGCCCAGATGGGCATTTCCACCTGGCCCGAATGGCTCGACGCCATGCTGCCCAACGGCACCGAGCAGCTCAACCTCGACGACAACCAGCTGACCGCGCTGCCGCAGTATCTCCTCGACAACCACCGCATACCGGACGGCGCAGTGGAGATATCGTTGTACAACAATCCCCTGCCCAGGGAGACCATGATCCAGCTGCATACCTCCCAGCATTACAACCGCCCCTACAGCTTCACCATGGACTTCCCCGAGGACATCCTCGAGATGTGGCCGGAGGCTCACTCTTCGGATTCCGAGGGCGGTTCGGCGGAGGAGGACGAGTGGCTGGAAGAGGAGGTCGGCAACCCCTGGACCACCGGCGACGCCGTGCAGGATGCGCGCAACCTGGCGGTGCATCAGCGGTTGCTGGCGGCGGGCGATGCCGGGACCCTGCTCGAACTGATCGCGCGGCTGCGCCACAGCGCCGACTACCGGAACCTGGGCAGCCGCGCAGAGCTGGTGGAGCGGGTCTGGAACGTCCTGCTGGCGGTAGACCAGGACGTCGAACTGCGCCAGGCGCTGAACGGCATGGCCCAGGAGCCGCTGCAACAACTGCATAACCAGGAGACCTGCCCCGACGGTATCCGCCTGGAGTTCAACCAGATGGAGTTGCAGGTCTACATCCGCCAGGCATTGCGCCAGATCGACGAGAGCAACCGTGGTCCGGCACTGTTTCGCCTGATGCGCGGGATGTTCCGCGTCAACGCCCTGGACCGGGTGGCCCGCGATCAGGTCAGGGCCCGTGACGAGGCGGAAGTACGCCTGGCCTACCGTTTGCGTTGGGCGGCGCAACTGGAGTTGCCGCTGCCGCCACGGTCGATGCTGTATCACAGCGTGGCCAATGTGTCCCAGGGTGAGCTGAACGGGGCGTTGAACAAGGTGTTGAGCGAGGAGGCCGGCCCGGCACTGGGGCGCTTCGGTGCGCAGTGCGATTTCTGGGTCGCGTATTTGCGCGACGCCTTCTCGGAGAGCTTCAAGACGCTGAAGGATGCCTATGAAACCGAGGTGCTTGCGGCGACCGAGCTGTCCCCGGGAGAAGCCGCCGAGCAGATGGCAACGCGGATCAAGGCGCTGGAGGACAAGTACAAGGGCGATGAACAGGCACTGCTTGAAAGCCTGACCTTCCAGCAGTCGCTGGCCAGGCCCTGAGGCGCATCCAGGTACGGGTCAGGGCTTGCACCGGGTAGCCCTGACCCGTTTTTTTCACCCTCGCGGCTCATTAGCCTGAACGCCCCATTCAAGGACGAGAGGGCGCCAGCATGGCCGCTATCCCCGCAGTCGAAACAGCCGATATCCACTACCAGACCGTCAGCCAGCGCGTGCCGCCGCACCTGCTGCAGGCTACGCCAGAGCAACGCCAGGCCTTGCGCGCGGCCTTGCCAGCGGCGCTGCCCTGGCTGGCCGCCAGCAGCGCCAGGTACCCCGAGGTGATCCAGGCGCTACAGGCCGAGCAACAGCGTCACCAGGCCCATGCCAAGGCCGTGTCGGAATTTCTCGAGCAATTGCCCAGCGCCGAAGCCTTTGCCGAACCGCTGCTGCGCCAGGCGCTGAAAAACACCTTCGGCCTGGACCTCGATGTCCGCCGGACCTTCCTGTTCAATGCCGCGCGAGCGAGTGTCGATGAATCGCGGATCAATGGCGGCGACCCGGTAGCCAATGCCTTCCAGATCGTGAAGATGGCCACCCAGTCGCTGCTGCTGTCGGCCCTGCAGAACTTCGAAGCGTTCGAGGCCGAGGAGGGTGGCATGCAGGATGGCCGCCGCACCTCGCTGATCTTCACCAGCGACACCGGGCAGATCCTCGATCCCAGCCACGACGTGCCGCTGCTCCCGGAACGCTTCGCCCTGCTATGTCGCACGCTGGATCTGGGCGGTCGCTACCAGCAACTGATCGACACGGCCTTCCGTCCGGCACCCGTCGGCGGTGAAAGCGCCGAGGCCGCTGCCAGCGCCCGCCAGGCCCATTTCAAGCTGTTCGAGCAATCGAGTTTTCGCCTGACCGTACACCTGGCCTTCCTGCAGGGCACGATCGACCGGACGCTATACGACGACCTGCTGCAGGCCGGCGAAAAGCATGACCCTTCCGGCGGCTGCAGCCTGAGCCTGTGCGAGGTGGAGCTGTCGGGCATCGTGCTGTTTGCCCGTGGCCAGCGCGTGGTGGTGTACATGCCCGAGGAGCCGCAGCAGCCCTTGCAAGCGTTCGATTCGCTGGCGGTGTTTCAGGACTCGCTGCGGCTGCGCCTGAAGGAGCCGGCGTGGCGCGCCTACTTCATGGGCTTCATCCCGGCCCGCGAGCGCGCCACGCTGATGCGCCGGATCCAGCGCATTCTCTATCCCCGGGTGTGGAATCCGGGTGGCTGGTATGAAGAGCAGTTCGACGCCCAGGCCGACCTGCGCCTGGCCATGCCACGCATCAGCGAGTCGCTGTTCGACGCCCTGCTGCGCCGCAGGATTGCCCAGCTCAAGGATGACAGCCTGTTCCATGCGGTTCCCACCGCCACGCAGGATCACAAGTCCGTCGAGGACAAGGTGCGCTACTTCCTCGAGATCGGTTTCAACGCCCTCAATTTCGCTGCGTTCGCCGTGCCGGTGCTGGGCCAGGTGATGCTGGTGGTCAATGCGGCGCTGCTCGGCTACGAGGTGTACGAGGGCTTCGACAGCCTGGCCAAGGGCGAGCGCGAGCAAGCCTGGAACTACTTCATGGACGTTGTGGAAAACCTCGCGCTGATGGCTGCGCTTGGCGTGGTCGGCGGCGCCCAGGCGCGCTTTACCGGCAACCTGCCGGTGGCGGTGCGCAGCATGCGCCCGGTGACCCTGGGCGACGGCAGTGTGCGCTTGTGGAAACCGGACCTGACGCCCTTCGCCTATGACATCGAACTGCCCAGCTGGCTGCGCCAGGGCGACAACGGCCTGTACCACCACGAGGGACGCGACTGGTTGCGCCTGGAAGGGCGTTACTACTCGGTGCGCACCCTGCTGGGCGAACAGCCGGCCTACGTCCTCGAACACCCGTCACGGCCGGGCGCCTACGAGCCATCGATCCGGCACAACGGCAATGGCGGCTGGTGGCACGAACTGGAAACACCGGAGCAGTGGCGCGGCATGCAGCTGTTCAGTCGCCTCGGCCCCTTTGAGGCGGAGATCTCCGAGGCCATGGCCCTGCGTGCGCTGCGCATCAGCGGCGTCAGCGAAGCGCATTTGCGCCAGAGCCTGCTGGACAGCCGCCGGCCGCCGGCGCTGTTGAGCGATACCCTGCGCCGGTTGAGCCTGGAGGATGTGCTGCGGCAGTTGTCCTTCGAGGAGGGCGAGAAGCCTGCTGGTCCTTCCCTGGTGCAGGGCTTTGCCCTCGGCTACGAGCGGATGCAGGCGCCGCTGTCGGCGGCGGGGCAAGTGGTGCAGCGCCAGTTCGCCAGCCTGCCTAACGCGATCATCGAGGAAGTCATCACCGAGGCCACGCCAGCGGAGGCTCAAGCGCTGGGCAGCGGGCGCGTGCCGCTGCGCCTGGCCGAAGAGGTCCGGCTCTACCAGCAGCAGGTACGCATCGCCCGCGCCTGCGAAGGCCTTTACCTGAACGTCGAGGCCAACCTCGACAGCGCCCGGGTCCTGCTGCATGGCCTGGAGGCATTGCCAGGCTGGCCGGAGGGTCTGCGTATCGGCTTGTACGATGCTGCTCCGGAGGGGCCGCTGCTGACCGCAATCGGCACGGCAAGCGGCGAGGAACTGGCTCTGGTCTGGCGCGGCCAGTTGCCCAAGGACTTCTGTCAGGCATTGTTCGACGTGCTGCCGGCCGCAGCCCGCACGCAACTCGGCCTCGAAGATGCCGCCGCGCTGCGCCGGGCCCTGCAGGAACAGCCCATGGCGCCCCGTCAGCAGTTGCGCCAATGGCTGGGCATGGCGGCGCTCAAGCCCGGATTCCGTTCGCCCATGCGTCTGTCCGACGGGCGTATCGGTTATCCCCTCAGCGGACAAGGCCAGCCGTTCTTCACCGAGGACGAGTTGCTGGACAAGCTGCGCCTGCTGGAGCTGGACGATATGCATGTCGAGGATGTCCTCCAGGCCTTGTACCGGACTGGCCTGGAGCGCACGGCGATCGCTGCGCGCCTGGACGGGCTGCTCGACGAAAGGCTGCAACTGGGTGAAGCCCTGGATCGCTGGATCATGGACTCGGCCACCCAGACCCTCGGCGAATCGCACCAGCACAGCCGCGAGCGTATCGGTGCTGCCTTGTGGCAGCACTGGCGCAGCAATCTGCTCCCCGAACTCGGGCGGCCAGAAACGCCGTTGCATCTGGCGCGGGTTCACCTGGCGGACCTGCCGGCGCAGTTGCCGGAGTTTTTCCGCCAGCGGGTGGTCTCGATGGTGCTCAGCGAGGTCAATCAGAGGGCCGGCGCGCCCTTCGAACGCCTTATCCGCGAGCCGCAATTGCAGGCACTGGCCGAGCGGTTCACGCATGTCACGGCGTTGCATATCTTCAGCGGCGAGTGGCAGATCGGACTGCCGCAGATGATCGCCCGCACCTGGCCGCAACTGCGCGGGCTGGGCCTGCGCGAAGTGGGTGTGCGTGAACTGGGCGGACTGGTGATCGGCTATCAGGATGTGCGTGCGCTGGCCCAGTTGCCGCGCCTGCGCTGGCTGGAGCTGCGCGGCTGCCGTCTGCTCGATTGGCCGATTCCCGCGCTGGACGGCCTGACCCTGGATTACCTGGGCCTCGAATATCTGGGCCTGGCGGCGTGGCCGCAGTGGCTGGATACCGTGGCGTTGGCCCGGATCGGCGAGCTATCGCTGGTGGGCAACTGCCTGGCCGAACTGCCGCCGGATATCCTCGACGACGCCGAGCCGCTCGCCGTGCCGATGCGTGTTGCGCTGCAGGGCAACCAGTTCAATACCCAGGCCTTGCTCGACCTGCGCCTCGCCGAACAGGTCCACCGCCGCTTTGCCTTCGACCTGAACCTGTCCGCCACGGTCGAAGCCGATCTGGGCCTGCTCGTCGAGGAGCACAGCCAGTTGCAGGCGACCTTGCAGGCGTGGGTCGACGACAGCACCGCGACCACGCCGCTGACGCCCGAGCGCCACGGCTATCGGCAGAGGGTGGCCAGGGTGCTGCTGAATTTCTGGCGCGAGGACCTGTACCTCTCCGGCACGGCGCTGCTGCATCTCGAGGATGTGGTGTTGGCGGATTTTCCCGAGCAGTTGCCGGCGTTCTTCGCGACCCGTGTCCAGCGCCTGGAAATGACCCGTTTCGATGCGACAACGGCAAGCCTGGAAGACTTCCTCGGGCGCTTCCCGTTGCTCGCCGAGCTGTCGCTGGTGGCCGGGCGTCCGGCCCTGACGCAGGTTCCCGCCAGCCTGGCGAGTCTGGCTCATCTTCGCGAAGTGGCGCTGGTGCGCATGGGCATGACCATCGACCAGGCGGCCATGGAGGCCCTGGGTCGTATCCCGTTGCTGACGTCGTTGCAGCTCGATGGCAATCGCCTGGGTGAAATCACCGATGTCTCTCAGTTCCAGGGCCGCTTCCTCGATTACCTCGGTTTGGCGCAGATGCACATAGCGGTATGGCCGGCGTGGCTCGACAGCTTGATTCCCCACGGCATCGAACTGCTGGGCCTGGATGACAATCGGCTCACGGAACTGCCCGGCATGCTTCTGGATAACCACTATGTCGATAACGGCGCGACGGATATCTCGCTGCGCAACAACCCGCTGAGCCGCGAGACCATGATCCGCGCCTTCACCTCGCAGCATGCCAACCGTCCTTATTCCTTCAGCATGACCTTGCCCGAAGACATCGCGGCGATGGAGGCGCGGCCGCACTCGTCGGACTCCGAGGCTTCGGAGACCACGCCGGAGGAGGCCAGCCAGTCGCCCGAAGATCCTTTCGACAATTGGCAGACCGGGGATGTCGAGGCGGATGCCCAGCACCGTCTGATCTGGCAGCGCATGGCCACGCGCGGCGATGCCGGGTCGCTGCTGGCGCTGGTCTCGCGTTTGCGCCAGAGCGCCGATTACCGCACGGCGAGCCGACGCGCCGAGCTGGTGACGCGGGTCTGGACCGTGCTGGCAGCGGCGGACCAGGACACCGACCTGCGCCTGACCCTCAATGGCATGGCCGAGGAACCCTTGATTCAACTGCATTACCAGGACACCTGTCTTGACGGGATTCGCCTGGAGTTCAACCAGATGGAGCTGCAGGTGCATACCCGCCAGGCCTTGCGCGACGTGGGCACGGAGAATCGCGGCGCGACGCTGTTCCGCCTGATGCGCGGGCTGTTCCGTGCCCAGACCCTCGACCGCATTGCCCGCGAGCGCGCCGGCATTCGCGACGAAGCGGAAGTGCGCCTGGCCTACCGCTTGCGCTGGGCCGAGCAACTGGAACTGCCGGTACCGCCGCGCAGCATGCTCTACCGCAGCGAGGCGGAGATCGCCCCGGGCGAACTGAACCAGGCGTTGCAGCGCTTGCAGCAGGAAGAAAGCGGACAGGGCCTGCTCGGCTTCGCTGCCGATTGCGACTTCTGGAGTGCCTATCTGCGCGAGGCCTTCAGCGAGCGCTTCCAGGCACTCAGGGAGGCCTATGAAGCGTCGGTGCTGGCGGTCGTCGACCTCTGGCCCGATGAGTCGGCGGAGCAGTCGGCGCCCCGTATCAGGGCCCTGGAGGACAAGTTCAAGGCCGACGAGCGCAGCCTGCTCGAACACTTGACCCTGGAGCAGGCGATGGCCGGCGTGTAGGCAGGTTTGCCCTTGCCGGCGCCAAGGCCGGCAGGGGCAACTGCGGGGTGTTATCTATGTGCCCCCGACCTCACCCCTGCGCTGACTAGGCTGGAGCGCCCTTATCAGCCAGAACAGGTGATTCACATGTCGACAGCGGAAAGCTCCACGACTTCGACGGACGAGGCGGCGAGCCGTCATCGGCAGGGCTACGCCACCATCAGCAAACACACACCGCAATGGCTGCTGGAGGCGACCCGCGAAGCACGCCGGGTCGGCCACGAACAAGGCATGGCGGCACTCCCCTGGGTGCTCACGGCGACCCGTGAGATGCCCGAAGTGGTCGCCCGTCTGCACGACGATTACCGCGAGCATGTTGCCCTGGGAGCCCAGGTCGAGGCCTGGCTGGGCGCCTTGCCCGATCCCGAGCGCTTTGCCGAGCCCTTGCTCATAAGCTTGCTGCAGAGCCATCTGGGCGAGGCGGTGGATGTACGGCGGACCTGGTTGTTCCATCCGCGACGGATGCGCACGGACGACTCCTTTCTCAGCGCATCGAGGGACTGGGCAGTGGAAACCTTCAAGGCCTTCCGCCTGGCCTGCCGGCCACTGCTGAGCGTGGCCCTGCAGAACTTCGAGGCCTGGGAAAGCGAGCCCGAGGGCATGGACCTGCCGGTGACCAAGGCGCAGATCTTCAAGGCCAGCCCGGGACAACCGCTGTGGGGAGGGGAGGTCCTGGCGATCGCCCCGCACCGTTTCGCCGGGCTGTGTCGCCAGCTCGATCTCGGCCGCCGCTACCAGGAGTTGATCCAGCAGCACTTCGATCCTGCCGCCGCAGGTGACGAGCCAGGCCGGGAGTCTACCCGGCAGCGCCGCCGGGTTTTCGAACGCCACGAGCAGACCGGGCTGCTGCTGCACCTGCATCTGGCACGCATGCAGGGGCACATCGGCCAGCCGCTGTACCAGGCCATGCTGGCGTTGCTGCGCGAGGGCCAGGCGACCCTTGACGGCGTGGCCCTGGAAAGCGCCGGCCTGAGCCTGTGGAAGGTCGAACTGAGCGGCATCGTCGTGTTCGCCTGGGAGCGTGCGGTCGACAGCGCGCCGGACAGCCGGGTGCTGTACATCCCGGGAGATCCCGAGCAACCGCTCAAGGAGTTCGACTCCTTCATCGAGGTGTGCGGGCACCTGCGCGACCGGTTGCTGCAGGACGACTACCTGGCCTTCTTCCAGGGCTTCATTCCTGCGCGGCATCGCGCCGAGGTCCTGGACAAGCTGCGCCAGGCCTTTCACCCCAAGGTCTGGAACCCCGGTGGCTGGTACGAGGAAGTGCTGGATCGCCAGGCCAGCCTGCCCTTCCACGAGACGCTGCTGGCGGGACCGTTGCAGGCCAGCCTGCTGGCGCGAAAGCTCGAGCGGCTCAAGGACGACGGTTTGTTTGTCGCGGTGCCGACCGCCGAGGAGGATCACAAGAGCCTCGAAGAGAAACTCGAATACTTCGCCCAGGATGCCCTGCTGATAGCGAACACCCTGGCCTTCGCGGTGCCGGTGGTGGGCGCGGCGATGATGGTGTTCAGCGCCGCGCAGTTGGCCCACGAAGTCTACGAAGGCATTGGCGAATGGACCCGGGATGAGCGTGAGCAGGCCTGGACCTACCTGTTCGACGTGGTCGAGAACCTCGCCCTGGTTGCCGCCCTCGGTGGCGCGGCAAGCGCGCCACCGGGCATCGCAGTGCGCGAAATGCCCGACCTGCTGCATCCGGCGCGCCTGGCCGATGGCCGCATCCGTTTCTGGTCCCGGGACCTCAAGCCATTCGCCCACGACCAGCTCCTGCCCGCCGAGCTGAAACCCGATGCGCAAGGTCTCTACGTCTACCAGGGCAAGCGCTGGCTGCCCCTGGACGGACGTATCCATGCGGTGGGCGGTGACGCCGAGGCTGGCTACTATCTCCAGCATCCTCGCCGGGCCGATGCCTACCGGCCGGGCCTGCGTTATCAGGGGGAGGGGGTGTGGCTGCATGAGCTGGACCGGCCGCGGGAATGGGCAGGCGTGGCATTGTTCCAGCGTTTGGGCGCAGCCGCCCGGGATCTTGACGAAGTCCAGGCACAGCGGCTGCTGGTGATCAGCGGCTGCCACGAGGCCGAACTGCGCCGGGCGCTGGCTGATGGACAGCACCCGCCAGCCTTGCTGATGGACTGCCTGGAACGCTATCGGATCCACCGCGAGCTGCTGGCGCGAGGCGAGCCCCTGACTCCTGAACACTTCAATCGCCTGTTCGACATGCTCTACCAGGATCCGGCGCCGCCAGCGGCCGCCCTGGTCCCGCTGCTAAGGGACTTCGGCGGGTTGCCCCGACGTCTGGCGGAGGAGCTGCTGGAGCACGCCAGTGCAGCGGAGCGGACGCTGCTCGAGGAGCAGCAGCGGGTGCCGCCGCGGCTTGCCGAGGAAGCCCGCCACTATCTGCAGGCGGTGCGCCTGGCGCGGGCCTACGAAGGGCTGTACCTGGATCCGCTGTCGAACAACGACAGTACCCGGCTGATCCTGCACAGCCTGGCCGGGCTGCCGGGCTGGGCCGAGCAGTACCGCATCGAGATCCGCGGCCTGCGCGCCGACGGGCCGCTGCTCGATAGCATCGGCCCGTCCCCGGCGGTGCATCGACGGGTGCTGGTCAAGAGTGCCGACGGCTATCGCCTGGCGGAGGAGCCCCAGGGCGATGCCGTGGATCTGTTCGGCGCGGTACTGGCGACCCTGACTTCGGCGCAACGCAGCGCCCTCGGCTTGCGCGTGGCCGAGGACAGCCAGGGCTTGCGTCAACGGGTCCTGGCCCGTCCACTGGCGCGGCCGGAGTTGCGCAAGGTCCTGCATATGCAGCCGGTCCGCCCGGCCACGCGCTCGCCCATGCGCCTGGCCAACGGGCGGCCGGGTTATCCGCTGAGCGGGCGCGGACAACTGGCGGCGCTGCCGGCGGAGAACACCCTGCTGGACAAGATCCGCCTGCTGGAATTGCCGGATGTGTTCCCGCGCGACCTGCTGCAGCAGTTGCGTGGCATCAATCTTGGCGACGAAGCCATCGACCTGCGCCTGGGGCTGCTGCTCGACGAGCGCGAGCAACTGCAACACCTGCTGCCGCTGGGCGACATGTCGCCACGCCTCGCCGGCGAGGGGCCGGCACCGAACGATCGGCAATTGATCGAGCTGGCCCTGTGGCAACACTGGCGTGACAACCTGCTCCCGGAAATCGGTCGCACCGGGGTGCCGTTGCGCCTGTTCGCGGTTTCGCTGGAGGACTTTCCCGGGGAACTGCCCGATTTCTTCCGCCTGCGTGTGCAAGGGCTTGAGCTGTCCGGGGTGTCGCTGCCGCCGGCAACCATGACTGCGGGCGAGGATGGTGCATTGCGCCTGGAGGATCCGCTGGCGCAGATGCTACGGCGCTTTCCCCGGGTCACCGCGCTGGAGATCGATGCCCTGGAGAACCGCTCGGTGCATGACCTGCCACGGGTCGTGGTCGGTGCCTATCCGCGCCTGGCCGAACTGCGCCTGCTCAACCTGCATCTGCCGTTGGGCCAGGAGGTGCTGGACGAACTGGGCCGCTTGAGCGAGCTGCGCCATCTGGACCTGAGCGGCAATCGACCGAGCCACTTGCCGGTGCGCCTCAGCGAAAGCCTGCAACTGGACTTTCTCGGTCTCGATCGCCTTGGCCTGGAGCACTGGCCGGAGTGGCTGGACAGTGATGCGCTGGAGGGTATCGATGCGCTATCGCTGCGTGACAACCGTCTGGTCGGCCTGCCGCCACACCTGCAACGCAACCCGGCGAGCGCCGATCACTCGACCTGGGTGTCGCTGCGCGGCAACCTGCTGTCCCAGCAGGCGCTGATCGGCATTCGTATCGGTACCTGGCGCGGTCGGCGTTTCCGCTTCGACGTGGAGATCCCGCCGGCAGTGGAGAGCACCGTGCAGGCCATGATGCGCGAGCGCGACGCGCTGTCCGGCTCCATCGACGGTTGGCTCGGTACCTCGGAGGTCAGTGCGGAGCGGCTGAGCGCCCGCCGCTCGCTGGGTAACGCGCTGGTGGAGAGCTGGACGAGCCAGGGCGAGGTAGCAAACACGCGACCGCTGTTGCTCGAGGACACCCGTCTGGAGGATTTCCCCCATGCCTTGCCGGAGTTTTTCTACGAGCGCATCAACCGCCTCGAACTGATCCGGCCCCTAGGCAACGTGGAACAGCTGGAGCGCTTGATCGGCCGCTTCGGACGCCTGGAGCATCTGAGTATCAGCGGCTTCCGTCTCGATCGCTTGCCTCCGGTGCTGGCAGATCTGGGCCAGTTGCGGCAGTTGTCGGTGGTCGATGCGCACCTGCTGGTCGACCAGGCCAGCATCGATCTGCTGGCGCGCCTGCCGGCCCTGGCCGCCCTGGATCTCAGCGGCAACCGCCTGGGCGAGATCAGCGATGTTTCGGCCTTCGGGCGCCTGCTGTTCAGTCGCCTGGCCCTGGAACGCATGGACATCGGTCATTGGCCGAGCTGGCTCGATCCCTTGCTGCCGGAGCGCATCCAGCACCTGAACCTCAATCACAACCGCCTTTCTGCGCTGCCGTCGTACCTGCTGGAAAACGCCGAAAGCCTGAGCGGTACCTGCGAAATCGCCCTGGAAGGCAATCCGCTGAGCGAGGAAACCCTGATGTCCGCGCACTTGTCCGAGGGCCTGACGCGTCCCTACAGTTTTCGCCTCGACTTGCCCGAGCATATCAATCGCCTGGGTGGCAGCCACTGGTCCAGTTCCGGCGGGGCCAGCTCCGGTGGTGCGTCGGAAGCGGAGCTGATCCGCGTGGATATCTGGCTCGACCGCGCCGGCCCCGCCGCTGACACCCGCCGTCAGCTCTGGCACCAGCTCGAAGCGAGCGACGATGCCGATGACCTGCTGCGACTGATCGGCCGCCTGCGGCATACCGCCGAATACCGCAACGGCCTGACCCGGCCCGACCTGATCGAGCGGGTCTGGCAGGTACTGGACGCCAGTGCCGAGGACCCGGAGCTGCGCCTGGTGCTCAACGGCATGGCCGAGGAGCCGTTGCGCCAGTTGCGCGAGTTCGACACCTGTCCGGACGGTATCCGCCTCGAATTCAACCAGATGGAAGTGTTGGTCTTCACCCATCAGGCCTTGCGTGCGGTGGACGCCGCGCAGCGTGGATCGACCCTGTATCGCCTGATGCGCCGCCTCTACCGCTTGCAGGAACTGGACAACATCGCCCGGGTGGAGGCGGCGGGGCGCGATGAAGCGGAGGTCCGCCTGGCCTATCGGCTGAACCTGGCCAACGAGCTGGACCTGCCGCTGGCGCCGCAGCAGATGCTGTATGCCGGCTCTGCCAACCTGCATGCCGGCGAGCTGGACAGCGCAGCGGCACGGGTTCGCGTTGGCGAGGCCGGGCAGGGGCTGCTGGGCTATGCCGCGCAGCGCGATTTCTGGCTGGACTATCTGCGTGATGCCTACGGCGAGCGCTTTCAGGTCATCCGTGAACGCTTCGAGGGCAAGGTGCTCGGCCTGGTCGACCTGTATCCGGATGACACGCCGGTGCAGAGCAGCGAGCGGATCCAGGCGTTGATCGAACAACGCAAACGGGACGAAGCCAACCTGGTCAGGGAACTGACTCACCAGGAAGGCTTGCGCCAGGCGCAGCCCTGACCCCGGCTGCCGGTTGAGTCAGTGCCCGGCCAGGTACGTCGTGACCTTGGCGCGCACCTCATCCGGCAGCCAGTCGCGCCAGATCTGCGGGTGCTCCTTGAGGAACGCCCGTGCCGCCAGGGCCGGGTCCTGGCGCTCCTCGCTCATGCGCGCCAGCACGGCGTTGAGGGTGTCGATGGGCAGGTCGACCTTGCTGAAAAAGCTCACCAGGTCCGGATACTGCTCATGGAACGCCTTGGATACGCCGATGGACAGCTTCGCCGGCAACGAGCGGCTGCCCTTGGGTGCGGGGTTGCTGGCGTCGGTCAGGGTCGCCCAGGCCTGGGCATCGAAGGCTGGCTCTTCCAGGCGCACCAGCTTGAAGCGGCCCATCAACGGGGTGGGTGACCAGTAGTAGAACAGTACCGGCTTGCCGCGGCGGATCGACGAGGTCACTTCCGCGTCCAGGGCCGCACCCGAGCCGCTGCGGAAATTGTTGTACAGGCCGTCCAGGCCATAGGCCTTGAGCTTCTGGCTGTTCACGGTTTCCGAGGTCCAGCCGCTGGGGCTGTTGAGGAAACGGCCCTTGCCCGGCGCCTCGGGGTCGGCGAAGACCTTGGCGTAGCGCTGCAGGTCGCTGACCGAGCGCAGCTCCGGTGCCAGTGGCGCAAGGCCCCGCGCCGGGTCGCCCTTGATCACGAATTCCGGCACGTACCAGCCTTCGTCGGCGTTCTTCACCGTATCGCCAAGGGCCAGCACCTCGCCGGCCTGCTCCGCCTTGATCCAGGCCGGGCTGCGGCCGGCCCATTCCTCGCCGATCACCTGGATATCGTTGCGCGCCAGGGCTACCTCCATGCTTACCGTGCTGCCGGGCAGGGTGTCGGTGGGATAGCCGTAGCCGTGCTCGACGATCAGGCGCAGCACTTCGGTGGTGAAGCTTCCGCTTTCCCAGGTGATCTCGCCGAAATGGATGGGCGCGCGCGGCGCAGCCAGGGCGGACAGGCCGAAAAGAGCGGTACACAGCAGCAGGGCCAGGCGTTTCATGGGCGGTGGCTCGTGAGAGGGGTGGGCTCAGTGTAGACAGCGCACGGCGCGACAAGACTCCAATGGAAAACCGCCAGCGCCAGCGCGCGGTTTTCCCCGTGGCGGTGGCTGTTCTCCCATGCCTCGCAGCGAGCGTGGCGACAGACGCTGATCGGCGTCGCTGCTGTAGTAGCGCTCCCCTTGCGCAGCGGAGTTCACCCGATGAAGAAGATCTGGACCACCTCGAGCCCTCACGGCATTCTCGATCATTCCTACCCCACGTCCGCGGCTACCGAAGAGTGCTGCCGGGTGGCGCATTTCAAGGGCAGCCTGTACTGCGTGTATGTCGACGGCCTGCGCGAGCTGGGCACGGTCAAGGTGATCCGCAAGGCCTCCAACGCCGGCCTGTGGAGCGAGCCGACCAGCGTCAGCGAGATCACCCCGCGCTGGGCGCCGTGCATTTTCACGTTCAAGGACCAGTTGCACGTGATCTATGCCAGCACCCTGGGCAGCACCCTCCTGCTCACCCTGGATGAGCCTTCCGGGCTGTTCGTGCTCAACCGCACCCTGGATATCTTCCTGGAGATGACCCCGGCCGTGGCTGTTCTGGACGGGCGCCTGCACCTGTTCCATCACGTCCACGACAACCCGGTGAATATCTGGCAACGCTCGACCCTCGACCTCAAGGAGTGGACTCGATCCACCCTGGTCAAGAGCGACGGCGCGCACCCGCTGCGCAGCCACTTGAGTCCGGTGGCGATCGCCTACCAGCGCCTGCTTCACCTGGTCTACAAGGATGCCGACGGCGGCTTCTACCTGCTCAAGTTCGATGGCGTGCGCCAGTGGTCGCGGGCGCAATTGCTGTTTCGCGACGACTACCCCAGCTCGCCGGCTGTGGCGGTGCACAACGGCCTGCTGAAACTGCTGTTCACCCAGGCGAGCGCGGATACGCCGGCGGCCGGTGCCCACTACGACATCCATCAGTACGGCTACGACGGCAATGTGCTCGGGCCCCGGGTAACCAGTACCGCGCTGGGCGCGACCAACAGCCCCGGCGCAGCGGTGCAGGACGGTATCCTGCACGTGCTCTACCGCGGCATGCCCTCATAACCCTTGGTGGATGCTGCCCATGCCGATCGATAACACGATACGCCGCTACATCGATACCCACCTGGTCGAGGGGCTGGACGACGAGGTGTTCTTCAACGAAACCGAGGTCATCCTGCTGGATATCCTCGAACTGCTCGGCTCCTCCCCCGACCATGCCCAGCCGACCGCTTCCTACCTGGCCTATGTCATTTCCCGGCAATACATGCGCAGCGCCAACCAGGCCCAGCAGTGTCGCTTCGCCCAGCGCCTGACCCTGCTGCTGCGGCGCCTGTACAACAGCGACGAGGTCCTTGCCCTGATCGCCCGGGGGCGGCAGGGCGATGTGTTCGCCGTGCTGCTGGTGCTGTACCGCCTGCACTACGTGCTGATAATGAACGGCCTGCAGGCGGAACGCGGTCCGCTGGACCTGGACACCGGCGACCCGTTGCGCCTGCTGCAGTTCGTGGTCGGGGCCAGCCAGGGGCCATGGCAGGGGCTTGTCCAGTTGCAGGGCGGGCTGCGTGACTACTATCACGCGCGCATCCGCAGCCAGGACGGCGCGCGTCGCATCGAGATCGGTCGCACGCGCCCCGGCGCGGTGGGGCTGGAACTGCGCCTGGCCACCTGGAACATGCAGGGCACTGCGGCCACTGCCGAAAGCAAATGGCGCACCCGCCTGCTGCAACTGGCCCGGCTCAATGATGTGGTGGTGATCCAGGAAGCGGGGGCGCCGCCAAGTTCCGCCGAGCTGGTGGTGCGGATGGACGTGCCCGACCAGTTCGGCAGCCATCAGGAAGTCGAGCAGTACCTGTGGCAGGCCGGCAGCGCCACCCGCCCGGAGGCGTACCAGGTGTACTTTCTCGATGTGCAGCGGCTGCGGGTCAACCTGGCGGTGGTGATACGCGCCGACGCCCAGCTGGATGTGCGGGATGTGCGGGTCATCGCCGACGGCGTACCGCAGTCCGGCATGTTGCCGCTGGCCCGCCCGGCCCTGGGCGTGCGCTTGCGCCGACGTGGCACGGGGGCGGCGGTGAACCCGCAGGAGGTGACGGTGTACAACTTCCACGCCTTGTCCGGCGGTGGCTACAACGCGCCGCGGATGATCCGCGAGATCAGCTGGCACACCGACACGCCGTACGTGGTCCTCGGCGATTTCAACCGCGATCCGCGACCACCGGCCAGCGGTTCGGGCAACTGGGTTTCGCCCGAGGACCTGGCGCGCATCCTCCCGGCCAGCGGCGCTACCCATCCGGCCACCGCACCGCAGCGCATGCTCGACTACGCCCTGGTCAACGGCAGCACCGGGCCGATCGCGCCCGGGGTGGTGGATGCGCCGGGGCCGTCCGATCACCTGGCGGTGAGCTACGTCATGCACTTCTCCTGACGCCTCGCGCCCGCGCCGGCCGTTGCCATAAGCGGGCCGGCGCCGCATAGTCGGAGGCATTTCCGACTGCAAGGAGCTCTGCCCGATGTTGATCGACGCTTCCCGTGCCACGCTGCTGGTCATCGATGTTCAGGAAAAACTGATCGGCGCGGTCAGCGACCCCGCCGGTACCCTGGCGCGGACCCGCTGGCTGCTGGCCGCCACTGCCGAACTGGGCCTCCCGACAGTGATTTCCGAGCAATACCCCAAGGGCCTCGGGCATACCGTGACCGAGTTGCTGGAGGCGGCGCCGGGTGCGCAAGTCGTGGAAAAACTGCATTTCTCCTGCGTTGCCGGTGAATGCCTGCCGGCGTCCTTGCTGGCCCGCGAGCAGGTGATCGTCTGCGGCATGGAAACCCATGTCTGCGTGCTGCAGACCGTGCTGGAGCTGCTGGAGGGCGGCAAGCAGGTGTTCGTCGTCGCCGATGCCTGTGACAGCCGCAGCCCCGACAGCAAGGCTGCAGGCCTGGCACGCATGCAGGGCGCCGGGGCACAGATCGTTACCCGCGAGATGGTCCTGTTCGAGCTGATGCGCAGCGCCGGGCACGAGAAATTCCGCCATATCAGCAAGACCTTCCTGGTCGGGGAGCAGCCCTGAAAGCCCGCTGGCTGGCGCTGGCGGCGCTGGTCCTGCTGGCCGGTTGCATGGGCCAGCGTGGCGTGCAGACAGAGCCGCCGGAACAGGTGCGGGCGCGGATCGCCGCGTTGCTGCCAGCCTCGGTCAACGACCGCCAGGGCTGGGCGCGGGATATCGAAACGGCCTTCAGCGCACAGAAGCTCGACCCTAGCCAGTCGAATCTCTGCGCGGTGCTGGCGGTGACCGAGCAGGAGTCCACCTTCACCGCCGACCCCAAGGTGCCCAACCTCGGCCGTATCGCCCGCGACGAAATCGACCGCCGTGCCGCCAAGGCCTTCGTGCCCAAGGCCCTGGTCGACGTCGCGCTGGACACCCGCTCGGGCAACGGCAAGACCTGGAACCAGCGCCTGGCCGCCGTGCGCAGCGAGCGGGAGCTGAGCGGGCTGTACGACGAACTGACCGGCTTGCTGCCGCTGGGGCGCACGCTGCTTGGCGGTTTCAACCCGGTGCGCACCGGCGGGCCGATGCAGGTCAGCATCGACTTTGCCGAGGCCAATGCCCGCGACTACCCCTACCGGCATGACGGCACGCTGCGCCAGGAAGTCTTCACCCGGCGCGGTGGCATGTATTTCGGCATCGCCCATCTGCTCGGCTATCCGGCCGATTACCCCAGCCCGCTATACCGCTTCGCCGATTTCAACGCAGGCTGGTACGCCAGTCGCAACGCGGCGTTCCAGGCGGCCTTGAGCCGGGTGAGCGGGGTGGAACTGGCCCTGGATGGCGACCTGATCGCCCATGGTTCGCTGCTGCCGGGGAGCACGGAAAAAGCCGCGCGGCGTCTTGGCGAGCGTTTCGGCATGCGCAATCCGACGATTCGCAGTCAGTTGGAGAAGGGCGATGGTGATGAATTCGAGGAAACCCGCCTGTACCAGCAGGTGTTCGCCCTGGCCGACCAGATGGCCGGCAAGCGGGTGGCGCGGGAGGTGCTGCCGGGGATCAGGCTGGAAAGCCCGAAGATCACCCGGCAACTGACCACGGCGTGGTTTGCCAGGCGGGTGGATGAGCGTTATCAGCGCTGCATGAGGCGCTAGATTTCGAGGGCCTCATCGCTGGCAATCAGATCCCGGTCGGCCGCAAGATCCGGGTCAGGCAAAAGACCTGTGGGAGCTGGCGTTGCCAGCGATGAGGCCAGCAAGATCGATGTCGAAGTTGCCGGCCTCATCGTCGGCAATGCCGACTCCCACAAGGATCCTGGTCGGCCGCTGGATCCGGGCCAGGCAAAGGACC
>NZ_JBMDIJ010000059.1:0-40526 GCF_057808595.1 Pseudomonas sp. FG98
GGCGGTGCATCATTTTGTGGTGATCTGAAGTTGTGTAGATACCCATGCAGCGATGGGGACCTGAAAAACACCACACCTTTCGGCACCCAGGCTTGCAATAAGATATATCTTGAGTAATATCTTGCGACATATCGTAAGACTCAAGAGGCAACCCCATGCGCGATCACTCCTGCGGCCCCCGCGAATCCGAAGGCTTCGAACGCCGTCGTGAGCGCGGCGACCGTGGCCCGCGGGTATTCGCCCCGGGCGATCTGAAACTGCTGTTGCTGGCCATGCTGGCCGAGCAGCCCTGCCACGGCTACGACCTGATCCGCCAGATCGAGAGCCTGTTCGACGGCAACTACAGCCCGAGCCCCGGCGTCATCTACCCGACCCTGACCTACCTTGAAGAGAGCGAACTGATCACTGGCGAAGTCCATGGCAGCAAGAAGCTCTACCAGGCCACCGAGGCCGGGCGCGAGTCGCTGAAGGAACAGGCCGTGGCCCTGGACGGCGTGCGTACCCGCATCGAGGTGAGCAAGCGCTCGCTGCGCGGCCATGACCGTCCGCCGGAGATCCACGAAGCCGTACACAACCTGCGCCATGCCCTGCAGATGCACAGCGGGCGCTGGAACCCACAAGAAATAGAGCGGGTACGCAACCTGCTCAACGAAACCGCGAAAGCCATCGTTGCCGGACCTGTTACCTCCCCTTCCCAGGAGCTTTCCGAATGACTTCGAACGAAAACACCATCCACCGCGTCATGCACGAGATCAAACACCGCCAGTTGAGCGTGCTGCGGGTGGTCGATCTCACCCCGCGCATGCGCCGCATCACCCTCGGCGGTGCCCAGTTGCAGGGCTTCATCAGCCTGGGCAGCGACGATCACGTCAAACTGCTGTTCGCCAACAACGCCGCGGAACAGGCGGCCATGGACGCCCTCGACCTGCCCAAGGAAGGCGTCAAGCCGACCATGCGCGAGTACACCCCGCGGCGCATCGACCTGGTCAACAACGAACTGGATCTGGACTTCGTCCTGCATGGCGACGGCCCTGCCTCGACCTGGGCGGCCCAGGCCAAACCCGGGCATACGCTGAACATCGCCGGCCCGCGCGGCTCGCTGGTAGTGCCGGATATCTTCGACAGCTACCTGCTGGTGGGCGATGAAACCGCCATCCCGGCCATCGGCCGCCGCCTCGAAGAACTGTCCGCCGGGCGCAAGGTGCTGGTGGTGATCGAGATCGAGGATGCACAGGAGCGCCAGCCGCTGCCGAGCAAGGCCGATGTCGAGGTGATCTGGGTCGAGCGGCACCAGCAGTCGGTGCTCGACGTACTGGCCGACCTGCAACTGCCGGCCGGCGAGCTGTACGCCTGGGTCGCGCTGGAGAAGGCCCTGACCCGCAAGGCCAAGGCGCTGCTGCTGGAAGAGAAAGGCGTGGCGGATGACCGGCTCAAGGCCGCCGCCTACTGGCGCCTCGATCCGAACGACGACGAGTAAGCCCCGCCCTCAGGGCTGCGTCCTGGCCTTGGCCAGGCGCCTGCCCTGCCAGCGGTCGAGGCCGATGACGCACAAGCCGAGGCCGACGAACGCGACGAGCATCACCAGTGCATTAAGCAGCACCCGCGGATAGCCCAGCGCGGTCACATCGATAAAGGGATAGGGGTAGAACCCGACCCACTGTCCACGTAACAGCGCATAACCGAAATACGCCAGCGGATACAGGGTCCAGGCCAGCAAATGGTCGAGCCGCAGGCTGCCCTTCCGCACCCGCAACCACCAATACACGGCGAACAGCGCCGGCATCACGTCGTGCAACAGCCCGTCCGCCAGCCATTGCCAACCCTGGGGTTGCCAGAGATGGCGCAGCAGCAGGCTGTAGGCAATCGCCACAAAGAGAATGCTCGCCAGCACCCCGGAAGCGACCCAGGGCGCCAGCCAGAATCGCCGCGCCGACGACTCGCGAGCGAACGCGTCGGCGGTGAGCACGGAGGCGACAAGGATATTGCTGAGCACGGTGAAGAAACCGAAGAAGTTCACCAGACCGCCCAGCAGGCTGGCCTGGTCCTGCCAACGGGCGATCAGGATCAGGTACATCTGCACCGCCAGGCCGAACCAGCCGAGCACGGCGGCGGCTCCGGTCCAGCGTTGCGCCGTCATCGGCCTACTGCCCGCGTTTGATGTCACGCAGCATCTTCAGATACAGGCCTTCGACCTTCTCCCGTGCCCAGGGCGTCTTGCGCAGGAAGGTCAGGCTCGACTTGATGCTCGGGTCGCTCTTGAAGCAGCGGATATCGATGCGCTGCGCCAGCCCGGGCCATTCGTAATGGGCCACCAAGGCATTGAGGATCTGTTCCAGGGTCACGCCATGCAGCGGGTTCTTGTCAGTGGCAGTCATGCCAGGGCTCCAGACAAACGAAGGTGCGCACCTTAGGCCGCTTTCGGCCCCGGGGCAAATGCTTCCAGCAAGTCTAGCCAGCGGGATCGCCCGGCGCAGGGATTGCATTTTGATTTCACTGAAATGTTATAGTGTAACCATTCATGACCTCTGCCAAGGACCCCGCATGCGTTACCTCCCCCTTCCCCTCTCGCCCCTCGCCGTCGCCCTGTGGCTGGCGTCGTCGCCCAGCCAGGCACTGGAACTGGAGCCACAAGTGATCACCGGCAATCCGCTGGGCAACGCACAACTGGCCACCCCGAGCACCGTCCTCGAAGGCGATCAACTGCTGCTGCAACAGAAAGGCAGCCTCGGCGAAACCCTCAATGGCGAGCCCGGCGTGTCGTCCACCTGGTTCGGCCCGGGGGCCAGCCGGCCGATCATCCGTGGCCTGGATGGCGACCGCATTCGCCTGCTGCGCAATGGCGTCGGCGCGCTGGATGCCTCGTCGCTGTCCTACGACCATGCCGTGCCGCTGGACCCGGTGAACGTCGACCGGGTGGAAATCGTCCGTGGCCCGGCCGCCCTGCTCTATGGCGGCAGCGCCATCGGCGGGGTGGTCAACACCTTCGACAACCGCATCCCCACCGAGGCCATCGAAGGCATCCATGGTGCCGGCGAACTGCGCTATGGCGGCGCCGACACCACCCGCAGCGCAGCGGGCAAGCTGGAGGCCGGTGATGGTCGCTTCGCCCTGCACCTGGACGCCAACAGCCGCCAGTTCAACGACCTGCGTATCCCCGGCTACGCCCAGAGCTCGAAGGTCCGCGATGCCGACGAACCGGGCAGCCGCCATCGCCTGGAAAACAGCGACGGCCGCCAGGACGGCGGTGCCATCGGTGGTTCCTACACCTGGGAGCACGGCTACACCGGCGTGTCCTACAGCCGCTACGACGGCAACTACGGCTCAGTGGCCGAATCCGGCGTGCGCCTGGCGATGGAGCAGGATCACTACGGCTTCGCTTCGGAAATCCGCGACCTGGAAGGCCCGTTCAGCTCGGTGAAGGTCGACCTCGGCTACACCGACTACAAGCACAGTGAGCTGGAGGAAGGCGAAGTCCACACCACCTTCAAGAACAAGGGCTACGAGGCCCGGGTCGAGGCCCGTCACCAGCCGCTGGGGCCGGTGGAAGGGGTGATCGGCGCGCAGGTCAACCGCAATGAATTCTCCGCCCTCGGCGAAGAAGCCTTCGTACCGCAGACCGATACCGACAGCGTCGCCCTGTTCGTCCTCGAACAGTGGCAGGCCACCGAGCGCCTGGCCCTGAGCCTGGGCGGCCGCCTGGAACATACCAAGGTGGATCCGGACGCCAAGGGCAACGAGCGCTTCGCCGAGGCCGACAGTTCCAGCAGCTTCACCGCGGCCAGCCTGTCCTCCGGCGCGGTGTACCAGTTGACGCCGATCTGGTCGCTGGCCGCCAGCCTCGGCTACACCGAGCGCGCACCGACCTTCTACGAGCTGTACGCCAACGGCGCCCACGTCGCCACCGGTGCCTATGAAGTCGGCGATCCGAACCTGTCGAAGGAAAAGGCCATCTCCGGCGACCTCGCCCTGCGTTTCGACAACGGCACGCACAAGGGCAGCGTCGGCGTGTTCTACAGCCACTTCCGCAACTACATCGGCCTGCTGGCCAGTGGCGAACTGCGTGAAGGCCATGACCATGGCGATGACGACCATGATGATCACGACCATGACCACGACGCCGACGGCATCCCCGAGTACCTGTACAGCGGCGTGCGTGCACGCTTCTACGGGATCGAGGCGCAGGATCGCTGGCAACTGCTGGAAAACCGCTATGGCAGCTTTGCCCTGGAACTCTCCGGTGACTACACCCGGGCGAAGAACCTCGACACCGGCGAAGACCTGCCACGCATCGCCCCGCTGCGCCTGAACAGCGGCCTCGTGTGGAACCTGGATCGCTGGCAGGCGCGGGTCGACGTGCAGCATGCCGCCTCGCAGCATCGCAAGCCGGCCAATGAAACCAGCACCGATGGCTACACCACGTTGGGGGCCAGTGTCGGTTATCGCTTCAACGTCGGTGAGAGCGAGTGGCTGGCGTTCGTGCGCGGGGAGAACCTGACCGACCAGACCGTGCGCTATGCCAGCTCGATCCTGCGGGATGTGGCGCCGGCGGCGGGGCGCAGTGTGGAAGTGGGGCTGCGTACCACCTTCTGATCCGTGGTGCCCTCAATCGCCGGCAATCGGATCGCCGCCCGGCCGGCTCCCACAGGGTTGCGGATGCGCCGCGAAACCTGTGGGAGCCGGCATTGCCGGCGATAAGGCCCTGATGATCGACACAAGATTGTTACCAATCCCACAAAACTTCCTAACCACACTCAACCTTTTCAACCCAAGCAATCCTCTATATCCTCCCCGCCCCAAGCTGAAACGCTTAATCACCCTGAATTTGCACAAGAATCCTGGCGAAACCCCAACGCCGGGATATCTGCCGTTTTTTTTGACCATCACAAGATAGCGCTATCTCATGCCTCGCCACCCTGCTTTCCCACTCCTCGCCGCGCCGCTGCTCTGCGCTTTTGCCGCACCGACCCAGGCCACTGCCCTGTTCGATTCCGACTCGCCCTGGATGCTCGGCGACTGGAACGGCAGCCGCAGCGAGCTGGCCGCCCGCGGCTACGACTTCAGCCTGGACTACACCGGGGAGATGGGCAGCAACCTGCACGGCGGTTACGACCATGACCGCACGACCCGCTACAGCGATCAGTTCGCCTTCGGCAGCCACCTGGACCTGGAGAAGATCCTCGGCTGGGACGATACCGAGTTCCAGCTGACCATCACCGAGCGCCACGGCAACAACATCAGCAACGACCGCATCACCGACCCGCGGGTCGGTGGCTTCACCTCGGCCCAGGAAGTCTGGGGCCGCGGCCAGACCTGGCGGCTGACGCAGATGTGGATCAAGCAGAAGTACTTCGACGGTGCCCTCGATGTGAAAGTCGGCCGCTTCGGCGAGGGCGAGGACTTCAACAGCTTCCCCTGCGACTTCCAGAACCTGGCCTTCTGCGGCTCCCAGGTCGGCAACTGGGTCGGCGACAGCTGGTACAACTGGCCGGTCAGCCAGTGGGCGGCGCGGGTGCGCTACAACCTCACCCCCGAGCTGTACGCCCAGGTCGGTGCCTTCGAGCAGAACCCGTCGAACCTGGAGCGCAATAACGGCTTCAAGCTCAGCGGCAGTGGCACCCAGGGCGCGATGTTCCCGGTTGAACTGGTCTGGAGCCCGGCAATCAGAGGCCTTAAAGGGGAATATCGGGCGGGCTACTACTACAGTAATGCCAATGCCAAGGATGTTTACCGCGACGACAACGACCAGTCCGCCGCACTGAGTGGCCAGAACTACCGCAGCCGTTCGAGCAAGCACGGTTTCTGGCTGGGGGCACAGCAGCAGGTGACGTCGTTGGCCAGCGACCATTCCCGTGGCCTGAGCGTTTTCGCCAATGCCACGCTGCACGACAAGAAGACCAATGCCATCGACAACTACGTTCAGGCAGGTGTGGTGTACAAGGGGCCGTTCGACGCCAGGGCGCAGGACGACATCGGTTTCGCCCTGGCCCGCGTGCACGTCAATCCCGCCTACCGCAAGAACGCCGAAGCGCATAACCGCGCCGCCGGCATCGACGATTACGACAATCCCGCCTTCCTGCCGGTCCAGGACACCGAGTACAGCGCCGAGCTGTACTACGGCATCCACCTGGCCAACTGGCTCACCCTGCGCCCGAACCTGCAGTACATCCGCCATCCGGGCGGGGTACACGAGGTGGACGACGCGCTGGTCGGCGGCTTGAAGATCCAGAGTCATTTTTAAGAGCCACGTTTAAAGGCCCAGTGGGCCCACGCTTTCAAACTGAGGGGGAACATTCAATGAGTGCAGACGGAACCCGCTGGCTACCGAGACTGCTCGGTGTGCTGCTGTTGCTGATGGGCATGGCCCTGGTGGCCGGCGGCATCAAGCTGATGCAACTGGGCGGCTCGCTGTATTACCTGATTGCCGGCATCGGCTTCGCCGTTTCCGGGATCATGCTGCTGGCCCTGCGCAAGCATGCCCTGGGCCTGTATGGCCTGGTGCTGCTGGGCAGCACGGCATGGGCACTGTGGGAGGTGGGCCTGGACTGGTGGCAACTGGTACCACGCCTGGCCCTGTGGTTCGCCCTTGGCGTGGTCCTGCTGCTGCCCTGGGCGCGGCGCCCGCTGCGTGGCCTGGCCGGCAAGCCGGCGCGCATCAACCTGGCGGTGCTCGGCGTTGCGGTGGTTGCCTCCGGTGCCACCGCCATCGCCAGCCAGTTCACCCATCCGGGCGAGATCAAGGGCCAACTGGGCCGTGACACCACCACGCTGTTCAACACCGCCCCGGATATGCCCGACGGTGACTGGCAGGCCTACGGTCGTACCGAATTCGGCGACCGCTACTCGCCGCTGCGGCAGATCACCCCGACCAACATCTACCAACTGGAAGAAGCCTGGAGCATCCGCACCGGCGACATGCCCAGCGCCGACGATCCGGTCGAGCTGACCAACCAGAACACCCCGCTGAAGGTCAACGGCATGCTCTACGCCTGCACCGCGCACAGCAAGGTGCTGGCCCTGGACCCGGACACCGGCGCGGAAATCTGGCGCTTCGACCCGCAGATCAAGAGCCCGGTCGGCAGCTTCAAGGGCTTCGCCCACATGACCTGCCGCGGCGTCTCGTATTACGACGAAAACCAGTACGTCAACGCCGACGGCAGCCCGGCGCCGAAGATCTCCGAAGCCGGCCAGGCCGTGGCCCGCGCCTGCCCGCGGCGTCTCTACCTGCCCACCGCCGACGCCCGCCTGATCGTGCTCAACGCCGATAACGGCAAGGTCTGCGACGGCTTCGCCAACCAGGGCACCATCGACCTGACCCAGGGCATCGGCCCGTTCACCGCCGGTGGCTACTACTCCACTTCGCCAGCAGCGATCACCCGCAGCCTGGTGATCATTGGCGGCCACGTCACCGACAACGAGTCGACCAACGAACCGTCCGGCGTGATCCGCGCCTATGACGTGCACGACGGCCATCTGGTGTGGAACTGGGACAGCAACAACCCGGACGACACCAAGCCGCTGGCTCCGGGCAAGACCTACAGCCGCAACTCGGCGAACATGTGGTCGCTGGCCAGCGTCGACGAGAACCTGGGCATGGTCTACCTGCCGCTGGGCAACCAGACCCCGGACCAGTGGGGTGCCGACCGCACGCCGGGCGCGGAGAAATTCAGCGCCGGCATCGTCGCCCTCGACCTGGCCACCGGCAAGGTGCGCTGGAACTACCAGTTCACCCACCACGACCTGTGGGACATGGACGTCGGCAGCCAGCCGACCCTGATCGACCTGAAGACCGCCGACGGCGTCAAGCCGGCGCTGATCGCCCCGACCAAGCAAGGCAGCCTGTACGTGCTCGACCGTCGCGACGGCAGCGCCATCGTGCCGATCCACGAGATCCCGGTGCCGCAAGGCGCGGTGCCAGGCGACCACACCGCGCCGACCCAGGCCCGCTCCGAGCTCAACCTGCTCGGTCCCGACCTGACCGAACAGGCCATGTGGGGCGCCAGCCCGTTCGACCAGATGCTCTGCCGCATCCAGTTCCGCCAGTTGCGCTACGAAGGCCAGTACACCCCGCCGTCGGAGCAGGGCTCGCTGGTCTATCCGGGTAACGTCGGCGTGTTCAACTGGGGCAGCGTCTCGGTGGATCCGGTGCGCCAGTTGCTGTTCACCAGCCCGAACTACATGGCCTTCGTCTCGAAAATGGTGCCGCGTGCCGACGTGGCCGAAGGCAGCAAGCGCGAAAGCGAAACCAGCGGCGTGCAGCCGAATACCGGCGCGCCGTACGCGGTGATCATGCATCCGTTCATGTCGCCGCTGGGCGTGCCTTGCCAGGCGCCGGCCTGGGGCTATGTGGCGGGGATCGACCTGCTCAGCAACAAGGTGGTGTGGAAGCACAAGAACGGCACCAGCCGCGACAGCTCGCCGATCCCGATCGGCCTGCCGATCGGCGTACCGAGCATGGGCGGTTCGATCGTCACTGCCAGCGGCCTGGGCTTCCTCAGCGGCACCCTGGACCAGTACCTGCGCGCCTATGACGTGAATACCGGTGAAGTGCTGTGGAAAGCCCGCCTGCCAGCGGGTGGCCAGGCGACGCCGATGACCTACACCGGCAAGGATGGCAAGCAGTACGTGCTGGTGACGGCTGGCGGGCATGGGTCGCTGGGGACCAAGATGGGCGATTACATCATCGCTTACAAATTGCCTAACTGATTGCTCTTGAGGGCCTCATCGCTGGCTTCAAGCCAGCTCCCACAGAATCGGTGCATGCAGTACCTGTGGGAGCTGGCTTGCCAGCGATGGGGCCCTCAAAACCAGCACAAGGCTACATGGCAAACTTCCGCGTCCACTCCCGCGCCGTCTTGTCGAACTGCACCCGCGCCCGCTGGTACTCCAGCACCGCTTCCAGGTTCAGCGCGCCGCGTGGATCCGGATCGCAGAGCAACGAAGTGATGCTCAGCAGCACCTTCGACAGGGTCAGCGCCGGGGTCCAGTTTTCATCGAGAATCTCCAGCCCGACCCGCCCGTCGCTGTCGATGTTCGGATGCCAGACCGGCGTCTTGAAGGTAATTGCCGGCGGCTTCGTCGGGTAGTCCTTGGGAAACTGCACGTCCAGGAAAAATACCCCGCCCTCGTAGGGCGTATCCCGCGGCCCCATCAGCGTGGCCTGCCAATGGAAGAAATCCTCGCCCAGCGGCCCCGCCGAGCAGTTGGCCGGCGGATCCTTGCTGATGTCCTGCAATTCCCGGTTGATGCGCTTCAGTGCAACGTCCATTGGCAACTCCCTAGACCCTGATGGGCGACAGCCACTACAGTAGCATTTGGCGATCACTGTCCCGTACATGCACTAAGCTGCATCTTTCATACGGCCTTCCCGACAAAAGCCGTCAGGCATTGAAACCACCCTCCTACCGCCCCATCTAAGCACCATAGTCATTCACGCAGGTGCCCCATGAGCGACCAGCAGGATCTCCCGGAACATCCCGACGAATACGCCGAAGTAGAACATCTCGACGACAGCGACCCGACCGGCCGCACCCTCGCCCTGCCCGGCCAGCAACTGCCGGACAAGGTCTACGTGATCCCGATCCACAACCGCCCGTTCTTCCCCGCGCAGGTGCTGCCGGTGATCGTCAATGAGGAACCCTGGGCAGAAACCCTCGACCTGGTGGCCAAGACCCCGCACCACAGCCTGGCCCTGTTCTTCATGGACGAGCCGCTGCAGGACCATCGCCATTTCGACACCTCGGCCCTGCCGCTGTACGGCACCCTGGTCAAGGTGCACCACGCCAGCCGCGAGAACGGCAAGCTGCAATTCGTCGCCCAGGGCCTGACCCGGGTGCGCATCCGCACCTGGCTCAAGCACCATCGCCCGCCGTACCTGGTGGAAGTCGAATACCCGCACCAGAGCCCCGAGCCCACCGACGAGGTGAAGGCCTACGGCATGGCGCTGATCAATGCGATCAAGGAACTGCTGCCGCTCAACCCGCTGTACAGCGAAGAGCTGAAGAACTACCTGAACCGCTTCAGTCCCAACGACCCGTCGCCGCTCAGCGATTTCGCCGCAGCCCTGACCTCGGCCACCGGCGTGCAGCTCCAGGAAGTGCTGGACTGCGTGCCGATCCTCAAGCGCATGGAAAAAGTCCTGCCGATGCTGCGCAAGGAGGTCGAGGTCGCGCGCCTGCAGAACGAGATTTCCGCCGAAGTGAACCGGCAGATCGGCGAGCACCAGCGCGAGTTCTTCCTCAAGGAGCAGCTCAAGGTCATCCAGCAGGAGCTGGGCCTGACCAAGGACGACCGCAGCGCCGACCTCGAACAGTTCAAGCAGCGCCTTGAAGGCAAGACCCTGCCGCCCACCGCTCAGAAGCGTATCGACGAAGAGCTGGGCAAGCTGGCGATCCTCGAAACCGGATCGCCGGAGTACGCCGTCACCCGCAACTACCTGGAATGGGCCACCGCCCTGCCCTGGGGCGTGTATGGCAGCGACAAGCTCAGCCTCAAGCACGCGCGCAAGGTCCTCGACCAGCACCATTCCGGGCTGGATGACGTCAAGGACCGGATTCTCGAATTCCTCGCCGTGGGCGCCTACAAGGGCGAGATCAGCGGCTCCATCGTCCTGCTGGTGGGCCCGCCCGGGGTGGGCAAGACCAGCATCGGCAAGTCCATCGCCGAGTCCCTCGGCCGGCCGTTCTATCGCTTCAGCGTCGGCGGCATGCGCGACGAGGCCGAGATCAAGGGCCACCGCCGCACCTACATCGGCGCCCAGCCGGGCAAGCTGGTGCAGGCACTGAAGGATGTCGAGGTGATGAACCCGGTGATCATGCTCGACGAGATCGACAAGATGGGCCAGAGCTACCAGGGCGACCCCGCCTCGGCGCTGCTGGAAACCCTCGATCCGGAGCAGAACGTCGACTTCCTCGACCACTACCTGGACCTGCGCCTGGACCTGTCCAAGGTGTTGTTCGTGTGTACCGCCAACACCCTCGACTCGATCCCCGGGCCGTTGCTCGACCGTATGGAAGTGATTCGCCTGTCCGGCTATATCACCGAGGAAAAACTGGCCATCGCCAAGCGCCACCTGTGGCCCAAGCAACTGGAAAAGGCCGGGGTGGCCAAGACCAGCCTGAGCATCAGCGACGCGGCGCTGCGTACGGTGATCGAGGGTTACGCCCGGGAAGCCGGGGTACGCCAGTTGGAGAAACAACTGGGCAAGCTGGTGCGCAAGGCAGTGGTGCGCCTGCTCGACGAGCCGGACGCAACCATCAAGATCGGACCGAAGGACCTCGAAGCGGCCCTGGGCATGCCGGTATTCCGTAGCGAGCAGGTCCTGGCCGGCAAGGGTGTGATCACCGGACTGGCCTGGACCAGCATGGGCGGCGCCACCCTGCCGATCGAGGCAACCCGCATCCATACCCTGAACCGTGGCTTCAAGCTCACCGGGCAACTGGGTGATGTGATGAAGGAGTCTGCGGAAATCGCCTACAGCTATGTCAGCTCGCACCTGAAGCAGTTTGGCGGTGATCCGACCTTCTTCAACGAGGCCTTCGTCCACCTGCACGTGCCTGAGGGCGCCACGCCGAAGGACGGCCCGAGTGCCGGCATCACCATGGCCAGCGCCTTGCTCTCGCTGGCGCGGGACCAGGTACCGAAGAAGGGTGTGGCGATGACCGGCGAGATGACCCTCACCGGCGCCGTGCTGCCGATTGGCGGGGTACGCGAGAAGGTGATCGCGGCGCGGCGGCAGAAGATCTTCGAACTGATCCTGCCGGAGGCCAACCGCGGCGACTTCCAGGAACTGCCGGAGTACCTGAAGCAGGGCCTGACCGTGCATTTCGCCAAGCGCTTCGGGGATGTGGCGAAGGTGTTGTTCAGCTGAAGCCTCCGGCCCGTCAGCCAAACACTGTGGGAGCGGGTTTACCCGCGATTGCGTCGGTGGCGCCACCATCGTAATCGCGGGTAAACCCGCTCCCACAGTACCGCGCTGAAGAATGCTCCCGGTAGAACTGCGGCACTCTTCCGGTTTAAGCTCCGGTCGCATGTCAACACTGCGCTCCGGAGTGCTTCATGAAGATCCGCCGTACCGCCCTGCTGTCGGGCTTCAGCCTGCTTGCCGCCTGCTCCCACGACACCACCCGCACCGAGCCGGTGGTGGTGGAAAAACAGAGCCAGTGCCCGATCGAACTGAATGTCGGCCAAGCCCTGACCCTGTCCCTGCCGAGCAACCCCAGCACCGGCTACCGCTGGCTGCTGCAGAACCCGGCCAACGCCATCCTCAACAGCCTCGGCCCCGAGGTCTACAGCAGCAACAACAATGACGGCATGGTCGGCAGCGATGGCCTTTCCACCTGGCGCCTGCGCGCCAAGGCCGCCGGTGAAGGCCATCTGGTGCTGGTCTACCAGCAGCCCTGGGCGCCCGAAGAACCGCCGGCGCGGAGCTTCGATTGCGTGATCAGGGTCAACTAGACCGCTTCATAGCGCCGGCGTACCGCCAGCAAATACTCCTCCATCGTACTCAGGGCAGCGGCCATGGCCGGGAGGTCGGTCTGCGCCCTGATCACCTTGATCTGCTCGGTCCAGCCCTGGGCCAGGGTGACCGCCTGCTCCAGCCACTGGTCACGCATGCAACCAAGGGCCTCGACCTTCGGCAACTGATCCAGCTCGCGCTGCAGCGATGCCCGCCGGGTTTCCCAGTCAAGCAGCTCGTTGGCCAGCACGTTGGCTTCGGCCACCTTGCGCGAGCGCAGCTTGACCACCTCGGAAAACTTGCGTCCTTCGAGCTGCCCCGCAAGCTTGTCGGCGAAGACCCGCGCCGCCGCGATCAGCGTCAGCGGATCGACGGCCTTGACCAGCGTCTTCTGCACCAGGATCACTTCTTCTTCGGTCGGGATCAGGCTCTTGAAAATCGACAGCAGGTCAGGTGCTTCGAAGGCGCCGATCACCTGGTCCATCGCCGCCAGTTGGCTCTCGAGATCGGCGATGCGCGCGTTCTGGTTGGCGATCGATGCACTCAGGCCATCGTGTTGCGCCACCAGGGTCTCGATCCGCTCGCCCACCGCCGGCAACCTGGCCTTGCCCAGCGCAGCCAGGGCATCGGCGATATCCTGGCCCTTGCTTTCCAGGCGCTGCCGGTCACGCAGGGCGTCCTGTTCGAGGATCGCGGCCTGGCCAGGGCTCTCCACCAACTGCAGGGCGAGGTCACCCCATTTGTGGTTAGTCAGCAATACCACGGCGCTGAGTACCCGCTCGGAGAGCAGGCGGTCGACGTCCAGCAAGCGGGTCGACAGCCCTTCCAGTTGCTCGCGAAGGGCCGGCAGCAGGGCCGGGGTAGTGCTGTAGAGCTGCTTGAGAAACGCTTCCTTCAAGTCGTTCATCCGACTGATGTCGGGTAACGAATCCGGGTTGGGCTGACTCATGACGAGGTTCCTTCCTTGCTGATTTCATCCATGGTTTCGTTGAAGATCTTCGACAGTTGCGAGGAGATGTCGCGAATGCTGTGCCACGGACGCAAGACCCGTTCGAAGCGCAGGATGAAGGTGGCCAGTTCGATATCGGTCGTGATCAGGCCCAGTTCCTCGCCGGACTGTTCGAGATAGACGCCGAGCATGTGCCAGACATCCTCGAGGTTCTTCGCCGCCGTCTGCACCTCGGTCAGGCGGAACTTCAGGTCGGCGATCTGCAGGCTGGTGTTTTCGAACACCCCGACCATCGGGCTGATGGTCGCGATCTGCCTCACCAGCGTCTCGCGCTCGCGGCGCAGGCGCTGGTTGTTCAGGCGTACCGTCTCGGCCTGGGCGCCGTACACACCACCGGTGATCGCCACGCCGATGGGCCCGAAGGCCAGTCCGGTGAAGGCCAGCCCTACCAGCTTCTGGTAGGTGGCATCCATCTTCTCGATCTCCTTGTCCAGCGGCACGATCTTCGCGCGCAGGCCATCGATGACCTTCTCCGGGCTGACATCCTTGATCTGCCGGTTCAGCGCGTCGGTTTCCGGGCGCAACTGGCGGACCACCGCGTCGGTGAACCACTGGGCGCGCTCCTTGATCGCGGTGATGCGCAACTTGACCTCGGCGACGTCCTCGCTGATCAGGTCAAGGTAGTTGCCCAGGCTGGCGATCTGCCCGCGCTCGCGCTCGCCGATCTGGCTGAAGCCGACCCGCTCCAGCGACACCTCGTCCACCACATCGCCCAAACGGGCTTTCAGGGTGCGGAAGGCTTCGGTGGCCGCGAGCTTTTCAATCAGCGCGCCGCCCTCTCCGATAAAGGTGCCGGCGAACAGATCGAGGCGGGTGCCGAGGGTCTTGGTTTCCCGTTCGAGCACATCCCAGGCACTGACGTGGGTACGCAGGTTGGTATAGAGGCGATCGACGTGGGTGACGTCGATGCCGAGCAGGGAGAAGTCATGGCTGCCGTTGATTTCCTCGACGCTCTTCGGCAGGCGCAATACGTAGTGCGCGTAACGCTTGATGCTTCTCAGGTTGTCCGCAGTGAAAATCAGCGCCGGTTGCATGCGGCTGTTTTCGGCACGGCTGGAGATGACATCGAAATACTGCTTGGGTACGAATTCGGCACGCTGCTGGGCATCCAGCACCTGCAGCGATTCGTTTTCTTCTTGGCTGGTCATGGTGTTGTCCTGTGCAAAGGGTCCTTCCCGGACCTGAGCGCTGCCCCGTCCGGCAGGGCAGGTGAACCAACCTACGCCGTAGCCGCCAGCGGCGAAGTCGTCGCCAGTCGCTGCGCCATGGCGGAAAGCTCCGACTGGCAGGAGCGAAGCCGGGCATCCGTCCGGCAACACATAGGCATGGCTTCCTCACTTGGCTAGAATGTCGCCCCGTTTCGACCATCCCGTGTACAGACCGTGAGCCAAGAACCCGACCGTCTATTCGCCGCCGCGCTGGATCAGGTGCCCGACTTCACCTTCAACGAAGATGTGGTGCGGGTGTTCCCCGACATGATCAAGCGTTCGGTGCCCGGCTACCCGACCATCGTCGAGAACATCGGCGTGCTCGCCGCCCAGTTCGCCCGCCCGGACACCCTGCTCTACGACCTCGGCAGTTCCCTCGGTGCCGTGACCCAGGCCCTGCGCCGCCACGTGCGTAGCGATGGCTGCCGGGTGGTGGCGGTGGACAATTCGGCCGCCATGGTCGAGCGCTGTGGCGAGTACCTGAAGGCGCAGGACGCCATGTACCAGGAGTTGCTGCCGGTGCAGGTGATCGAAGCCGACATCACCGCGCTGGAGCTGCAACCGGCCTCGGTGGTGGCGATGAACTTCACCTTGCAGTTCATCGAACCGGCCGCGCGCCTGGCCCTGCTCGGCCGCATCCGCCAGGCCCTGGTGCCGGGTGGTGCGCTGATCCTCTCGGAAAAACTGCGCTTCGCAGATGCCGACGAGCATGCCCTGCTCACCGACCTGCATATCGCCTTCAAGCGCGCCAACGGCTACAGCGAGCTGGAAATCGCCCAGAAACGCAGCGCCATCGAAAACGTGATGAAACCCGACAGCCTCGAAGAACACCGGGCGCGCCTGCAGGCTGCGGGCTTCTCCAAGGTGGTGCCGTGGTTCCAGTGCCTTAACTTCGCCTCCCTGATTGCCCTGCCATGATCGATCTGTCCCCTCTGGTCCGCCGCTTGGCGGGCACCCCGCTGGCTAGCTGGTCGCAAGGCCTGCAAGCCCAACTCGATGCCAAGCTGGAAAAAGGTCACGGCGACCTGGAGCGCTGGCAGAGCGCGCTGGACCGCCTGCCTCCGCTGATGCCGAGCGACGTCGACCTGGTCAACGGCCTGCGCCTGGACTTCGCCTGCGACGACGCCACCCGCGAGCAGGCACGCGCCGCCTTGATGGGCCTGTCGCCCTGGCGCAAGGGTCCGTTCGACCTGTTTGGCGTGCACGTCGACACCGAATGGCGTTCGGACTGGAAATGGTCGCGGGTCGCCCCGCACCTCGACCTGCGCGGCAAGCGCGTGCTGGATGTCGGCTGCGGTAATGGCTACTACCAGTGGCGCATGCTCGGCGCCGGGGCTGACAGCGTGATCGGCATCGATCCGAACTGGCTGTTCTTCTGCCAGTTCCAGGCGGTGCAGCGCTATCTGCCGGAACTGCCGGCCTGGCACCTGCCCTTCGCCCTGGAAGACCTGCCGGCGGCGCTGGAAGGCTTCGACACGGTGTTTTCCATGGGCGTGTTCTACCACCGCCGCTCGCCGATCGAGCACCTGCTGGCGCTGAAGGATTGCCTGCTCAAGGGCGGCGAGCTGGTCCTGGAGACCCTGGTCATCGAGGGCGACGAAAACCAGGTGCTGGTGCCGGAAGACCGTTATGCGCAGATGCGCAACGTCTGGTTCCTGCCCTCGGTGCCGGCGCTGGAGCGCTGGTTGCGGCGTGCCGGATTCAGCGATGTGCGCTGTGTGGATGTCAGCACCACCAGCGTCGAGGAACAGCGCAGTACCGAGTGGATGAAATACCAGTCGCTGAGCGATTTTCTCGATCCGGCGGATCACGGCCGCACCATCGAAGGCTTGCCGGCGATAGGGCCCTCGAAGTCACCTAACGGCCGGATGGCTGAAACATTACAAATCGGTAACCTTCCCCTCCTCGGCAACACCCTGTCATACCATTCCCCTCCCGCAGCTTGACCCTGAAGTCACTTCAGGCTTGAGAATCGCGCCTCCTTTGCCGCCGAGCCCATCCATGCGCCTACTGATCATCGAGGACGAAGTCCGCACCGCCGCCTATCTGCAACAGGGCCTCAGCGAAAACGGCTATGTGGTCGACTGCGCCCACACCGGCCCCGACGGCCTGCACCTGGCCCGGCAGCAGTCCTACGACCTGGTGATTCTTGACGTCAACCTGCCGGAGCTGGACGGCTGGAGCGTGCTGCAACAACTGCGCGCGCAGTCGGCCACGCGGATCATGATGCTGACCGCCCACGGGCGCCTGTCCGACCGGGTCAAGGGCCTCGACCTGGGGGCCGATGACTACCTGCTCAAGCCCTTCGAATTTCCCGAACTGCTGGCCCGGGTGCGCAGCCTGCTGCGTCGCAGCGAACAGGCATTGCAACCCGCCACCCTGAAAGTCGCCGGTCTGGAACTCGACCCCGGCCGCCACCGCGCCTGGCGCAACGGCCAGCGCATCGACCTGACCGCCAAGGAATTCGCCCTGCTCCATCTGCTGATGCGCCAGAGCGGCGAGGTGCTGTCACGGACGCAGATCATCTCGCTGGTCTGGGACATGAATTTCGACTGCGACACCAATGTGGTGGAAGTCTCGATCCGCCGCCTGCGGGCCAAGATCGACGATCCTTTCGACAACAAGCTGATCCATACCCTGCGCGGTGTCGGCTACGTGCTGGAAGCCCGCGAATGAAACCGATGCGCCTGTCGCTGCGCCTCGGCCTGGGGGTGATCCTGATGGGCGCGGCGCTGGTGCTGCTGCTCGCCGCCCTGGCGGTGTTCGCCCTCGACCGCGAGCTGGACCGGCGCGCCCGCGACCACCTCGAACGCAAGATGGAGCAGATCGAACATAGCCTGAATGTCGACCTCAAGGTCACCGACCTGAGTGCCCGCGCCCATCCGTTGCTGGATGTGGTGATGGGCCATGACAACCTCAGCCTCAGCGTGGTCGAGCACAGCGCCCGGCATCCCGCACGGCTGAGCCTGGGACCTTCGCTGGAGGCACCAGCCGAGCCGATCGCGGTGGGTCCGCGCCTGGCATTCACCGAGTGGAACGACAGCCAGAACAACCAGTTGCTCAGCACCGCGCGCAGCATGCGCCTGCAGGACGGCACGGCGGTCCAGGTGCTGTTGACGGTCAACCGCAGCGAAGACCTCGACCTGCTCCACGCCTACCTGCGCTCTACCCTGCTCGCCTTGCCCCTGTTGTTGCTGCTGATCGGCGTCTGCGCCTGGAAGCTGGTCCAGGGCGGGCTGGCACCGCTGCGCCGCTTCCGGCGGATCGCCGAACAGGTGTCGGCCCAGGATCTCGCCCACCGCCTGCCGGAAACCCGCCTGCCGCAGGAGCTGCAAGCCCTGGCGCGGAGCATCAACGTGATGCTCGACCGCCTGGAAAACGGCGTCGGCCAGCTCGCCCAGTTTTCCGACGACCTGGCCCACGAACTGCGCACGCCGATCAGCAACCTGATGGGCAAGGCCCAGGTGACCCTCAGCCGCGAACGGCCGCCGCAGGACTACAAGGTGGCGCTGGAGGACAGCATCGAGGAACTGACCCGGCTGAACCGCATCATCACCGACATGCTGTTTCTCGCCCAGGTCGAGCAGCCGCAGGCTGCGATGCAGTTGCACCCGGTGGCGCTGGGCGAAGAAACGCGGCGGGTGGCCGAGTTGTTCGATCTCAGTGCAGAGAGCAAGGGCATTGAGCTGAAGGTGCGCGGCTGGGGCACGGTGCGCGGCGATCGGCTGATGATCCAGCGGGCGCTGTCGAACCTGTTGAGCAATGCGATCCGCCACAGCCCGGAGGGGCAAACGGTGAAGATCGGCATCGAGCCACGGGACGAGGGGCTGGCCTGCTGGGTGGAGAATGGCGGCAAAGGGATTGCCGCGGAGCACCTGCCCCATCTGTTCGAGCGTTTCTACCGGGTGGGTTGCGGGCGTTCGCGGATGGATGGCGGGACCGGACTGGGGTTGGCGATCGTCAGGTCGATCATGCAGGTGCATGGGGGGCGGGTCGAGGTGGCAAGCGCGGTGGATGGGCCGACGCGGTTCAGTCTGGTGTTTCCTCAGTGACCGTTAGGGCCTCATCGCCGGCAACGCCGGCTCCCACAGGGTTCGGCGGTGTACGCAATACTTGTGGGAGCCGGCGTTGCCGGCGATGAGGCCCTAAAGATCAACGCCGGCTGGCTGCCAGAATCAACGCCTTCATTTCCGCCACAGCCCCCTTGAAGCCGACAAACAGCGCATGGGCCACCAGCGCATGACCGATGTTCAGCTCGTTGATGCCCTTGATCGCCGCCACCGCCTCGACGTTGTGGTAATGCAGGCCATGCCCGGCATTGACGATCAGGCCCTGGCCCAGGCCAAAGGCCACGCCATCGGCAATACGCTTCAGCTCGTCGGCTTCTTCCGCCGGGGTATGGGCATCGGCATAACGCCCGGTGTGCAGTTCGATGGCCGGTGCGCCAACGCGGCGCGACGCCTCGATCTGCCGCTCGTCGGCATCGATGAACAGCGACACTTCCGAGCCCAGCTTCGACAGGCGCTCCACCGCCGCCTTGATCCGTGCTTCCTGGCCGACGACGTCGAGACCGCCTTCGGTGGTCAGTTCCTGACGGGTTTCCGGTACTAGGCAGATGTGCGCCGGGCGGATGCGCTCGGCAAACGCCATCATTTCCTCGGTGACACCCATCTCGAAGTTCATGCGCGTCTGCAGCACGTCCTTGAGCACCAGCACGTCGCGTTCCTGGATATGCCGGCGGTCTTCGCGCAGGTGCACGGTGATACCGTCGGCACCCGCCTCTTCGGCGTCCAGCGCGGCCTTGACCGGGTCGGGGTATCGGGTGCCACGGGCCTGGCGCAGGGTGGCCACGTGGTCGATGTTGACGCCGAGAAGGATGCGGTTGCTGTGAGTCACGAAGAAGCTCTCCTGAAGATTGAGCCCGACAGCATACGTCGTGCTCAGCGCTTGCGAAACAGTTCCCGGCTGACCAGCGGACGACCGCCCAGGTGCACCGCCAGGGCCTGGCGCATCAGGCGCTTGGCCGCACTCAGGGCGCCGGGAGCGTCCCAGTCGGCCTCGGCCATGGCCGCCAGCTCGCTGCCGCTGAACAGGCCGGGTTGCAACAGGTAGACCCGCTCCAGCCCGGCATCCACCTGCAAGCGATACCAGGCGTCCGCCACCAGCGGGTCGCCGTTGATGTCCTGGTCGAGGGCGAAGGCATAGCCCAGTTCGTCCAGCAGGCGCCATTCGAAACTGCGCAGCAGCGGCTCCAGGGCGCGGCCTTCGGCCAGGGCCTGCAAGGTCGCGGCGTAGTGGGCGAACAAGGCGGGATGGGGATCTTCGGCCGGCAGCAGGCGGATCAGCAGTTCATTCAGGTAGAGCCCGCTGAACAGCGCGTCGCCATGCAGCCAGGCGGCCACCCCGACGCTGTCGAGGCGACCGACGTTCTTCAGCTCGCCGCGCCCGCGCAGCTCGATTTCCAGCGGCAGGAACGGCCGCGCCAGGCTGCCGCCCTTGCCACGGGCCCGGCGCATGACCGCTCGGAACCGTCCCTGGGGCGTGAGAAAGTCCACCAGGGCACTGGTTTCGCGGTAGGCACGGTTATGCAGAACGTAGGCCGGCAGGGCCTCTGGCTGGTCCATGATGGCGTTCGCAGAAAAGTCGGCCCGACACCGGACGGTATCGGGCCTGGGGAGTTACAGGTCGCCGTAGCCCAGGGAACGCAGGGCGCGCTCGTCGTCGGACCAGCCGCCCTTGACCTTGACCCAGAGGTTGAGCATGACCTTGGCGTCGAACAGCACTTCCATATCCTTGCGCGCCTCGGAACCGATGCGCTTGATGCGCTCGCCCTTGTCGCCAATGATGATTTTCTTCTGCCCGTCACGCTCGACCAGAATCAGCGCGTGGATATGCAGGACATGGCCCTGCTGCTTGAATTCCTCGATTTCCACGGTGATCTGGTACGGCAGCTCGGCGCCGAGCTGGCGCATGATCTTTTCCCGCACCAGTTCGGCGGCGAGGAAACGGCTGCTGCGGTCGGTGATCTGGTCTTCCGGGAAGAAATGCTCGTTTTCCGGCAGGTGCTTGGCGATCAGCGCTTCGAGGGATTCGAGGTTATGCCCCTGCTGCGCGGAAATCGGCACGATCTCGGCGTTCGGCAGTTGCTCCTGCAGCCATTGCAGGTGCGGGATCAGGTCGGCTTTCTCTTCGATGCGGTCGGTCTTGTTGATCGCCAGGATCACCGGGCCCTGCACGTACTGCACGCGCTCCAGGACCAACTGGTCCTCGTCGGTCCAGCGGGTGCGATCGACCACGAAGATCACCACGTCGACGTCCTTCAACGCCGCCGAGGCGGTCTTGTTCATGTAGCGGTTGAGCGCCTTTTCGTTGCTCTTGTGCATGCCCGGGGTATCGACGTAGATCGCCTGGATATCACCTTCGGTCTTGATCCCGAGCATGTTGTGCCGGGTGGTCTGCGGCTTGCGCGAGGTGATCGCCAGCTTCTGCCCGAGGATATGGTTGAGCAGCGTCGACTTGCCGACGTTGGGGCGGCCGACGATGGCGACGTAGCCGCAACGGGTAGTGTTCTGTTCAGTCATTGCCATTCTCCACGCCCAGGGCGATCAAGGCCGAAGCGGCAGCAACCTGCTCGGCGATACGCCGGCTGACACCCTGCCCCCGGCTTTTTTCGGTCAACAGGGTTACTTCGCACTCGACGAAGAACGTCCGGCAATGCGGCTCGCCCTGGATATCCACCACTTCATAGCGGGGCAGTTCGCAGGCCCGGGATTGCAGGAATTCCTGCAGGCGGGTCTTCGGGTCCTTGTTGGTGTCCACCAGGGTCAGGCTGTCGAACTCGCCAGCCAGCCAGGACAGCACGCGCTCGCGGGCGGTCTGCATGTCGGCATCGAGGTAGATCGCGCCGATCAGGGCTTCGAGAGCATCGGCAAGGATGGATTCGCGGCGGAAGCCACCGCTTTTCAGCTCGCCGGAACCCAGGCGCAGGTAATCGCCAAGGTCGAAGCCGCGGGCCAGCAGGGCCAGGGTCTCGCCTTTTACCAGCCGCGCACGCAGGCGCGACAGCTGGCCTTCGCGGGCTTGGGGGAAGCGTTCGAAAAGGGCTTCGCCGGCGACGAAGTTGAGGATGGCATCACCGAGGAATTCCAGGCGCTCGTTGTTGCGTCCGGCATAGCTGCGGTGGGTCAGGGCCAGCAGCATCAGCTCCTGGTTCTTGAAGGTGTAGCCGAGCTTGCGCTCCAGGCGACTCAGGGAAGGGCTCACAGTGACCCCACGCGCAGTTCGTGGTGGTTCAGCGGCGACGCCGGGGCGCCGGTGCCGTTCGGTTCAGTCCGGCCGGCGGCCGTCGAGATCAAAGCCTTGTTCAAATGCGGATCCTGAAAAACGTATTGGATTCATTGCTGCTCGCCTGGATGGCTGGGAACCGCGTCCGGCCCCTCGTTACAGCCTATGCCAGAAAAGCATTCGGCGCCGTCCGGGAGGACAGCGCCGTGAAGGTGCTACTTGATCAGCCCTACCCGCGACAGGCTCGGGAAGTGGCTGAGTTTCGGCTCGGGCCAGCTCATCCATACGGCAAAGGCCTTGCCGACGATGTTCTGGTCCGGAACCATGCCCAGCAGCTCCTTGGGAATCGACGGATCGTCCCAGTAGCGGCTGTCGTTGGAGTTGTCGCGGTTGTCGCCCATCATGAAGTAGTGCCCGGCGGGCACGGTCCAGGATTGGTCAGGCGGCATGCGGTAGCGACTCATCTCCTTGCGGATCAGGTGCTCGGCCTCGCCGAGTTTTTCCTTGTACAGCTCGGCGCTGCCCAGGGTGCCCGGCTCGGCGCCGACCAGTTGCTCGGCGATCGGCTGGCCGTTGACATACAGGCGCTTGTCGCTGGTGTAGCGCACCTGGTCGCCCGGCAGGCCGACCACGCGCTTGATGTAGTTGACGTTCGGGTCGCTGGGGTAGCGGAACACCATCACATCGCCGCGCTGCGGGTCACCGACCTCGATGACCTTCTTGTCGATCACCGGCAGGCGGATGCCATAGGAGAACTTGTTGACCAGGATGAAATCGCCCACTTCCAGGGTCGGCTTCATCGACCCCGAAGGGATCTGGAACGGCTCGACCAGGAACGAGCGCAGCACCAGCACGATGAACAGCACCGGGAAGAACGACTTGCCGTACTCGACCAGCAACGGCTCCTTGTTCAGCTGTTCGACCACCGCCATCTCGGGCTGGCTGACGCTGCCCTGATAGGTGGCGATGGCAGCCCGCCGACGCGGGGCCAGGAACAACAGATCGATCAACGCCAGCAGCCCACAGACAGCGACTGCGATGACCAGCAACAGCGGGAAATTTAGTGACATAGGACCTAGCTATCCAACCGGAGCACGGCGAGGAAGGCTTCTTGTGGGATTTCCACGTTGCCGACCTGTTTCATGCGTTTCTTACCAGCCTTCTGTTTCTCCAACAGCTTGCGCTTACGGCTCACGTCGCCGCCGTAGCACTTGGCCAGTACGTTCTTTCTGAGCGCCTTGACCGTGGTCCGGGCAACGATCTGGCCGCCAATGGCTGCCTGAATCGCCACATCGAACATCTGCCGAGGAATCAGTTCCTTCATCTTCTCGGTCAACGCGCGGCCTTTGTAGTGCGCGTTGTCGCGGTGCACGATCAATGCCAGGGCATCGACCTTGTCGCCGTTGATCAGTACGTCGAGCTTGACCAGGTTGGCCGACTGATAACGGTCGAAATGGTAATCCAGCGAAGCATAGCCGCGGCTGGTGGATTTGAGACGGTCGAAGAAGTCCAGCACCACTTCGTTCATCGGCAGGTCGTAGCGCACCTGCACCTGCGAGCCGAGGAACTGCATGTCGCGCTGCACGCCACGCTTCTCGATGCACAGGGTGATGACGTTGCCCAGGTGCTCCTGGGGCACGAGGATGGTGGCGGCGACGATCGGCTCGCGGAAGTCTTCGACCGAGGAGATGTCCGGCAGTTTCGACGGGTTGTCGACGTAGATGGTTTCGCCGGTCTTGAGCTTGACCTCGAAGATTACGCTTGGCGCGGTGGTGATCAGGTCCAGGTCGTATTCGCGCTCCAGGCGCTCCTGGATGATCTCCATGTGCAGCATGCCGAGGAAGCCGCAACGGAAGCCGAAGCCCAGGGCATCGGAGCTTTCCGGGGTGTACTGCAGCGACGAGTCGTTCAGGGTCAGCTTCTGCAACGCATCGCGAAAATCTTCGAAATCGTCGGAACTGACAGGGAACAGGCCGGCATAAACCTGCGGCTGGATCTTCTTGAAACCGGACAGCACTTCGACTTCAGGGGTCGAGGACAGGGTCAGGGTGTCACCAACCGGTGCACCGTGGATGTCCTTGATGCTGGCGATGATGAAGCCTACTTCACCGGCCTTGAGGTCGGCGGTCTGGGTATGTTTCGGGGTGAAGACACCGACGCTGTCGACCAGGTGGATCTTGCCGGTGGACTTGACCAGGATCTTGTCGCCCTTCTTGACCCGGCCGTGACGCACACGAACCAGGGAGACGACGCCCAGGTAGTTGTCGAACCAGGAGTCGATGATCAGCGCCTGCAGCGGTGCATCGATTTCGCCTTCCGGCGCCGGGATGGTCTGCACAAGGCGCTCGAGCACCTCGTTCACGCCCATGCCGCTCTTGGCCGAGCAGGCCACGGCGTCGGTGGCGTCGATGCCGATGATCTTCTCGATCTCGTCCTTGACGCGGTCCGGATCGGCCTGTGGCAGGTCCATCTTGTTCAGCACCGGCATGACTTCCAGGCCCTGCTCGATGGCGGTGTAGCAGTTGGCGACCGATTGCGCCTCGACGCCCTGTCCGGCGTCGACCACCAGCAGCGCGCCTTCGCAGGCGGCCAGCGAGCGGCTGACTTCATAGGTGAAGTCGACGTGGCCGGGGGTATCGATGAAGTTCAGCTGGTAGGTTTTGCCGTCGCCCGCCTTGTAGTGCAGGGTGACGCTGTGGGCCTTGATGGTGATGCCGCGCTCGCGCTCCAGGTCCATGGAATCGAGGACCTGCGCCTCCATCTCACGGTCGCTCAGGCCACCGCACATCTGGATGAACCGGTCAGCCAGGGTCGACTTGCCGTGGTCAATGTGGGCGATGATGGAGAAATTGCGGATATGACTCAAATCACTCACGGATCAACACTCAAAAAGGCCGCGGGCCGGACGCCCGCCGAAAAATAGCCGGGAATTGTACCTGAAGCCAAAGGGTTATGGGAGAATCCGTTCGCCGCGACATCGACGTCGCGACGACCGCCCGGATTGCCCGGGAAGACGTCGCCCGGCCCCGGCATGCCTTGCAGAAAAAGGCGTACTGGCAGGGCCGGCGTCGATAGTCGCTGTCAGGTGAAGCTATTGAAATGCCTGGTCCAGCGGGTCATAGCGGTAAACCTGCTCCGCGGTCGCACTCAAATCAACCCACACGAACGGCAGGAAACGACCGGTAGCCTGCATGTAATCCCGCTGGATGAACTGCGCCGGCCCGGGGGTCTCGGTCACGACATTCTGCCAGAAGGCCTCCAACGGCAAGCGCTCCGGAATATCCAGCGGCCAGGGCGCGATGATGACTTCATTCCACACATCATTGGCCACACCATGACGCACCTCGTTGTTCAGGTGGAATGGCTGGGGCTCCGCCCCCAGGCTGCAATCCGTAGCGAACTCTCCGTCGGGATAGAAACGCCGGTAGTCCTCCAGGGTATGAATGCCCTTGAGGCTGCAATCGGGCTTGCAGCGGTCGGGTGAGCCGGTCAAGCCATCACCCGCATAGGCACAGCGCAGGGTTACCGGGTTGCTCACCGGTACCTGCAACTCGTGGAAAATGAAACCGGTGCCGTACATGGTCCGGTGTATTCCCAGATCCGCGCGATGATAGGAAAAGGACACGCCGTTGTCCGCAATGGCATCCGGGAAGGGGTTCCAGGAACTGGGCCGCTCCGACGACACGCCACGTATCAGCACGCCATTGCAGTTATAGGCGGCCGAACCATCGGCACAAGTCGCCGAGGTATCCCGAAAGCGCTGGTTCAGCCGATCAGCCACCTGATAACCAAGGTAGAGCTGCTGATCAAGGTCGAAAGAGAACGACAACTGTCCCCCTTCGTCGGTCTGCATCTGCAGCACCGGCAACCACTCGCCGGTCGCCTGGAACCAGGCCCTCTGCTTGACCAGGGCCTGGGCCAATGCTGTGTGCCGCGCAGCATCGTGATACACGGCCAGAACCGGCAATTGCCCGGGCGGCAAGTCTTCCCAATTGCGCACCAACAACTCCGGCGGCCTGTCCATGCCATCGTCGCCCAGCAACTGGTAGTCCTTGCCCTGGCCAATGGCAGTGAAGCGGTCGGCGAAGATATAGCCGCTGGCCTGGGTCAGAGGCCCCGAGGCGATATCCCGGCGCAGGTAGTCGAAACGCTCGGCGCCCCGCTCGATGGCCTCCGGCCCGTGGCTCCAGAAGGGCGCCGGATCGTCGGGGGCCACCTGCTTGAGCATCACGCCACTACAGTAATACGCAGGATGCTCACCCACGCAGTGATCGGGCGTGCTGCTCCACGCCTGGTTGAGCAGTTGCGCCACCTCCGCGCCATTGAGCGCCAGGGCCTGTCGGCTACCCAGGCAGACGCAGAGAATCAATAGCAAACGCCACAATAATCCACTCATCTCTCACTCCTTTCGCTCAATAGCTCTGGTCCGCGGGCACATAGACGAACTTCGAGCCGGCCACCGCGCTCAGGTCGACCCGCACGATGGGCATGAAGCGCCCGGTTTCCTGGAGAAAGTCGTTCTGGATGTAACGGGCATCCGGCAAGCCGGCGCCGTGGGCCTGGAGCCCGTCGAGCCCCAAAAACAGGCAAAGCGCTAGCGTGCCGCACAAGTGCAGCCAAAAATTTTTCATGTTTCTGCCTCCCGGATCCCCGCCGTCAGTTCACGACGGGACCCGCGACAAGGGTGAAAGGTCAGCCGGGCAATACGCCTGCGGCCTGCAGCAGGGTGGAGACGTCTGCCCCTTGCAGCTCACCAGTGTTCAGGTCAAAGGTGCTGGCGGTACCGGCACCCAGGATCGAACCCCACACTGGGTAATCCGGCAGGTTCAGGTAGAAGCCGATCGGTAGCGGGTAGAACGACGTGAGCCGGGAGAAATCCGCCAGCGTGGGCAGGGTCAGGCCGGTATCGCGACACAACTGGTCGGCCCCGGCCCAGTCGGCCGCACTGCTCAGCACATGAAACTCGTCGATCCCCTTGACCGTCAGCTGGTAGCTGACCGGCCCCGAGGGCCCGCTGGCCGTGATGCTGGACTGGCCGTTGGCCAGGGCCGTGACCATGCCATTGCTGTCCACCAGTGCCACTTTCTGATCGCTGCTGCTGTAGCCCGTCGCACCGGGGTAAACCCGCTGCATACGGGTGAAGTCCGGCTGCTGCTGCGGAGGGCGGGCCTCCGAATGGGTATAGGCGACCATGTAGTTGTGCGCGGACAGATCGAAGTCGACAGCCCCGCCGAAGCTCTCGCCCAGCTTGAAGGCCAGGGGAAGGGAGCTACCGACATTGGTAATGCTGTAGCTCACCGTCACGTCCTTGCCGAGGTTGTCCATCAGGACATCCTTGGGAATAGGCAGGGAAATGGGGCGACCATGGGAACTGAGCGGCCATTCGATGTCGTACAGAACCGCTCCCCCATCCTCGCGCAGATAAAGGGTCAGGGTTTCCCCTCCCCACTCCGGAAGCAGCTCCAGCACGTGCGCCTCCGTACCGCTTTCCGGCAAGCTGCCGGGATCCATTTCACCATTGACGACGCCGTCCACACTGGGCGCGGCCAGATCTTGCCTGATCGAGTTCATGATGTTGCATCCTCGTTGCGCTCCCCTGCCACCACGCGGCAACAGGGGAGCCAGCACAATGAATTACCCGGAAACATCAGTTCCTGGTAAGCCCCTCCACAACCTCGGAGGCTTCGACTCCGTTGGCGCCTGCCGGGACGATGCGTCCATGGGTGACCCTGCCGTGCAACCGGTGCTGCTCGTCACTGCTGTCGCCACCACCGCCCTTGACCCCCCAGGTGATCACCGCACCGTCCCTTCTGAGTGCGGTAAAGCCATGACTGTTGGCATAGATGGCCTGGATATCGTAAAGCTGGGGACCCACCTCACTGAGATCCCCCCCCGTCACCGCGGACCCCCAGGCCACGACCAAGCCATTTCTGCGCAGCGCGGCAAAACTCCACGCACTACCCACCACCTGAACAATGTCGGAGAGGTCTAAAATGTTTTTCGGAATTTTCCCGCCGTTATCGTTGTTCAGTGGCCAGCCGACCACACGACCGGTGCTCAGCCTGGCGCAGAACGCATGCCAGGTGCTGCTGACTTCCACCACGGTCTTCAGGGCCTCGATGCTGTCCGGTACGGTACCGCCGTGGGTACCAGCTCCCCAGGCCCTGACTTCACCGGTGTCCAGCAGGATGCTGAAGGCTTGCGCGGTGGCAGCCCCCAGGGCCTTGACGTTGTTGTAGGGAAGGATGCTCGAGTGCACCGAGCCGCCATAGCTGGAGTTCCCCCAGGCGATCACATGCCTGCCCGTCGCGTTACTACGCAAGGCAGCAAAGGCGCCATAGTTGCCGCAGACCTGCACGATGTCATCGTGCACTTCCTGCCCAGGTTCCATTAACCCACCGTTGGTAGGATCCCCCCAGACCACCACATGCCCCGTAGCACGCCGCGCGGCGAAGGCCAGTGCCGCGCCATATACCTCCACGTAGTCACGGTGATCCAGCGCCGGCCCTGTCACCGGGACGCCGTGGGTCTTGGCCCCCCAGGCATACAGGCTGCCATCACTCCTGATAGCCGCAAACGCCCGGGCATTGCTGCGCACCTGAACAAAATTGCCGTTCAGGTCCGGACCATTCCCGCCACCACCACCTACACCCCAGCAAACCACGTTGCCGTCCCGCAGGCGGGCCGCGTAGGCATTGCTGGTCGCGGAAATCTCCTCGACGTTCTTGATGTTGATCAGCGAGTCCAGATCGCCGCCGTAGGTGTTATGGCCCCAGGCAACCATATCGACCTCGATCTCGCCGCCGACCGTGACGCCGTCACGCATCGCGGCGAAAGCCGCCATGCCGGTGGCGGTGGTGTCGACACCATTGCCGATGACATTGGCCGGCTGAAGCATCCAGGTCTCGGTTTCGCTACGCACATAGAGCTTCAACCAGGGCTTGTTGTCGAACCAGTGGGTCCTGGCTGTCCATTGAGCGCTGTCCTCGTAACGCCACTCGGCGAGCAGCGGAGCCAGGGTCGTGGCATGCACAGCACTGATCATCCGGGGCGCGCCGGAGGCCCGATAGGTGCTGATATTGAAACGTGCCCCCATGACCAGTAACGGCCCGGAACCGATCTCTCGATTCACCAGGTAGCTCACCTTGTCGGACGGCTCGATCGGACCGCCGGCTGCGCGCTGGATTTCATAGGCAAGGTCAATGCGGGTACCGGTACTGGCGTTGATCACCGCGTACGGCACAAGCACGCTGACAGGCTGACCCGCACCTCCTGGAGGGATGCGGTGCTCTATGGTCGTACTCCCACCGGAGACACTGCTCATCACCAGTACGCTCACCACATCGTCAACCTGGAACTGCGCTGATGCATCGATACGCACGGTCGCGCCCTTCAACACGTCGTCCGGATTGAGTTCGTCGCCCTCGGCCTCGACGAACTCCGGAAGCGGCAACAGGACGCTCTGTACCCGCAGAGTAATCGCGTTCGACTCCGGCACGCCGCCGTCCTGGCGGAAGACCTTGTACGAGACCACCACATTGCCGTCCGCGTTGGCGATCACGTACTGGTAATCGACGATCAGATCAAACGGATCACCGACATCACCCGGAAATACCTGCTCGGACACCGTGGTACTGCCACCGGGCTTGTCACCCTGCCAGCTCACCTCTACATCGTCGCCGTGCTGGAGGTTGGCCTCGATAGGAATACGCACCGTCGCACCGCCCCGCGCATCAGCCGGATTCAGCACATTGCCTTTGGCTTCGACCACTTCGGGATCCGGCAACGGTGCGGCCTTGGCACCGACGGTGAACTTGGCAGGTGCCGACAGTCGGGTCGGTTCACCAGGGTGCTCCACCCTATACGCCACCTCGATGTCTTCGCCCAAAAACTCCTCGACCAGCGCACGGTCCATGTAGAACACCACGGTCTGACCTTCGATCGGCTGGCTGATCGGCAGGAAGTCGCTGTGCTGTCCGCCACCACTGGCACGCCAGGAAAGATGGAGGACCTGATCGGCCTGCATGCCCGGGTAGGGCAGGATGACGATTTCCAGCTGGTCGACGATATCGTCGGGATCGAGTGCTCCGCTGTCCGAAGGCGGACGGGTAAACGGTGCAGGCAATTCGAACTGGGCCTCACCGACCATGAGCAGCTCGCGATCGGACTCGAGCGGAACAGTACTTCCATACTTGATCAGCCGGTAGTAGACGCTGACGCTGCCGCCATTGAGCGGCGCAATCAGCCTCTCGCCGGGAATGGTAACGGTGACCGGCTTGCCGGCGTTGCCCCCACTGATATTGCGCCTGAACTCTTCCAGCAGCGGCGTGCCGTTGGAGCGCGTGCCCAGCCAGATGATGTCCAGGGTGTCCCCGCCTCCCAGCGCATCGCCGTCCACCGTGACCGTGACGCTGTCCAGGGTCGGATCGAGGGTGCCATTGACCATATCGGAGACGACTGGCTTGGGCAGGCGCTGCTCGGCGCCCTGGAAAGTGGCGAAGGCGCGCTTGGAAGCCGCAATCTCACTGCCGTCGCGGGTCACCACATAGGAAACCACGCCACGCCCCTGGGCCAGCGGCAGCAGAGCGGCGTTGGGAATATCGAAGACCAGTACGCTTGGCACCCTGCTGACCCTCAACGGCGCCAGCTCGGGACTGATGACCTGGCCTTGGGAGGTAGTGCCGATCCAGGTCAGTTCGACATAGTCCCCCGCCGCCACTCCCGTGCCATTTACCAGTGAGACGAAGACCTCCAGATCGGCATCGCCAAGCACATCGAGGTCGATCAGGTCGGGGGCGGGCGTGTCCGGATCCGGGTTCTGGATGTAAGGCCCCTGGAGCAACCCTTCGCCGACCTCGACAATCACATTGGTGCGCTCCGACCACGCGCTGGCCTGGTTGTGCACCTCGTCCCAGATCCAGTAGATCACCACCAGATCGTCACTGTCGCCAGCGGCCAGGATCGTCTGTTCGGTCACCAGGATATCCAGCGAGCCGGCATCGACCTCGGCCTGGGTCACCTCGTGTTCGACGAACTCGCCGCCCCAGCTCAGCCGGACCGTGTCGTACACGCGCATGTTGGGGTAGCGCTCGATGGTGACATTTACCCCTTGCTTCGCCGCATCGCCGTCGATGATCCCACTGGCCGGCAGATCGACAATCGGTGGCCGCAGGTTCTGGTGCCCGGGCTTGTCGGGCTCGGGGTCTGTACCGCCGGGGAATACCGTGCGGGTGAAGATGTTGATCGGCAGGGACTCGTCCTGGTTGCCGCTGCCGGCACGGGTGACGATGTAGTACAGCGAATGCAGTCCGTCCGGCACCCGATTGACAGGGACGTACATCGAGAAGATGTCGTCATCCAGGTGTTCTTCGCCGATGCCGCCGGTGGCCACGGGGGTGCTGTCATCTCCCCAGAACACGCGGATCCAGTCGCCTTCGCGCATGTTCAGATAGCTCAGGATGCCGATCAACAGCCCCGAGGCATGGGAGTGCAGTCTGGCGTGGTTCAGTCCGCAATCGGCGCCTTCGGTCTTCATGTCCTCGATGACACCGGAGATGACTACCGGGTCGAAGGCCCGAATGCCCGCCTCTTGAGAAGAAAGCTCCGCAGCGGCACGGGCGCGAATCCTGTCGCTGAACAGTCGGGCGCGTTCGACGAGGGTTCCACTGGGCTGGGCGAGGGGGTTGGTACTGTTGTCTTGGGTGGTCATGAGTATTCTCCAGATCATGTCGAACCCGATGGCCGTACGCGTAGTACGGACTAGGTTGAACAGATTGAAGAACCAAGAGCACAGGGCGCACAACTGACAGAAATATCAGGTAGGCGCCGCCGTTTCGGGGAAACCCAATGGATTCAAGGCCCTGCGACAGGCGTGAAAACGCAGAATCTTGCGGGCACGAAAAAGGGCAGCACCAGGCTGCCCTTTTTCGGATTGCCGAAGGTTATTCGGCGAGCTTGAAGGTGATGAAGCTGGCACGACCCTGACGCAGAACGCGCATGGATACCGAACGGTTCTTCGGCAGTTCCTTGGCGATTTCGGTGAACTGCTTGGCCGAGGTGATCGCCTGGTTGTTCAGGTGGCTGATCACGTCGCCCGGACGCAGGCCGATCAGGGCCGCCGGGCCGTCCTGGACATCCTTGATGACCACGCCGCCTTGCAGTTCGAGGGTTTTCTTCTGCTCGGCGGTCAGGTCCGATACGCTCACGCCAAGGCGGTTGCTGCTGCGCTCGACAGCGCCGCCCGGGGTGGTGGTGACTTCCTGGTCTTCATCCGGCAGCGCGCCGATGGTGACATCGAGGTTCTGGCGCTTGCCGTTGCGGATGATCTCCAGCTTGGCCTTGGCACCGTCCTTCAGGCCACCGACCAGATGCGGCAGGTCGGCGGACATGACGATCGGCTGGCCGTTCATGCTGAGGATCACGTCGCCCACCTGCAGGCCGCCCTTGGCTGCCGGGCCGTCTTCCAGGACCTGGGCTACCAGGGCACCGGCCGGCTTGTCGAGACCGAAGGATTCGGCCAGGTCCTTGTTGACCTCCTGGATCACCACGCCGAGCCAGCCGCGGCTGACCTTGCCGTCTTTCTTCAGCTGGTTGGAAACGTCCAGGGCAACGTCGATCGGGATGGCGAACGACAGACCCATGAAGCCACCGGAGCGGGTGAAGATCTGCGAGTTGATGCCGACCACTTCACCGTTCATGTTGAACAGCGGGCCACCGGAGTTGCCCGGGTTGATCGCCACGTCGGTCTGGATGAACGGCACGTAGGTGTCGTTCGGCAGGGTGCGGCCCTTGGCACTGACGATACCCTTGGTCACCGAGTGATCGAAGCCGAACGGCGAGCCGATGGCCAGCACCCATTCACCGACCTTCAGCTTCGACGAGTCGCCCAGTTTCACCGTCGGCAGGTTCTTGCCGTCGACCTTGAGCAGGGCCACGTCGGTACGTGGATCGGTGCCAACCAGCTTGGCCTGCAGCTCGCTGCGGTCGGACAGGCGGACGATGATTTCGTCGGCATCGGCGATCACATGATTGTTGGTCAGCACGTAGCCGTCATCGGAGATGATGAAGCCCGAGCCCAGCGACTGCGCTTCGCGCTGGCGGTCGCCGCGGGGGTTGCGCGGCTGCTGCGGAATGCTGCGCTCGAAGAACTCGCGGAACATCGGCGGCAGGCCTTCCAGGTCGGGCATCTGGCCCTGGGCATACTTGCGATCCGGCAACTTCTGCTTGGTACTGATGTTCACCACCGCCGGCGAGGCCTGCTCGACCAGGGTGGTGAAGTCCGGCAGGGCTTCGGCTTGCGCAGTGGCCATCTGGCCGAGCATGAACACGGCGGCAAACAGCGATAGGTAGGATTTCAAGCGTGGTATTGACATACGGCTCCCGTCACAACGAGCGTGGTTAAGCAGTAGGGACCTGCCAATGAAAAAGGCCCGGCGGCAACCCGAAGGCTACGACCAGGCCTGGAACATCGGCATTTCTTGAGGCTGCAACAGCAGGAAAGGCCAGACCCGCAAGGGTCTGACCTATAGAAAAATCTGGATGAGTTTGCAAACTTGAAGGCTTACCAATCATGTCAGCGGCTCTGGGACATGCCTTTCATCCTTTGTCGTCCATGTACGGTGCAACTCCCAAACGTTACTGGCTTGCCTGGGCGTCCTGCGGGCGCATCGACAGGGCCACATGTTCGGCGGTACCGATGGGGATCTCCCCCACCACCGTCACCATCATTTCACCCTTGGGCGTGGTCAGTTGCCGCGAGACTGCAACGGTCGGGCCCAGTTGGGTACGTGTGTCGAAACCGCCACCGCCGTCCAGCGCCTCGAGGAACACCGAGAAGCGCGCCAGGCCATCGTCGTACATCAGGCTGCTGACGCTGTGCTTGCCGTCGGCATCCTTGCGCACGCTGCTGCTGACCAGTTCGAAGCCCGGTGGCAGCCACTCCGATCGCCAGCCGGCGACCGCTTCGTTGACCTGTCCGTCGGCCTGGGCCACGGGACGGCAGTTGCTGCTGGCCTTGAGCTCGGCATCGTCGGGAAGGTCACGGGTATCGAAACGGGTGAACTGGAAGCGTTCGAGCAACTGCTCCTTCTCATTGATCAGCAAGGATTTCAGCGGTAGCGCGGTTTCCTTGTCCAGATGCAGCTCGAAGGCATAGCGGTGCTGGTCACGCGGACGCAGCGTGACGATCACCACATCGCGTCCGGCTACCCGGGAATACCCGGCGACACTCAGGTCGTACCAACTCATAAGCTTCAGGGGATCGAGCACTCGCGCCGACGACTGTGTCGCATTGCCCACTCCGGCAACCAGGGCTCCGCTTACGCACTGGGTCTGGCCATCCACGCGCACGACTTCCTGGGCAGGGCCGTCGAGCTGCAACAGCCGCTCGCTGACTTTGCCGTTCTGGACGCGATGCCAGATATCGTGGGTGGAAAAACTGCCGTTGCGTTCGTAGACGAAGGTTCCTTGGTAACTCTGCTCGCGCTCAGCTCGCGCCAGGCGGTTGAGCCAGTCAGCGGCTTCTGTAGACGAGTTGGCGGCATGGGCCGGCAAGGTCAGGCAGCCGCTGAGCAAGAGCGGTATGAGAGGTAGCGCGCGCATGATCCTCCTTAAGGTGTTCCCCGGTCTTAGCGGTTTTCCAGGCTGGCGGCGCGGGCGTATGGCAGCGCGCTTTCAGTGCCCTTCACGGCAGCTTCCTGGGCGTGTTGGCGCAGGTAGCCGGGCAGACGCTGGTCCTGCCAGCCGCTCTGGCCTTGCAGAACACCGTTGGCCATCGGGCCTGGAGCCTGCTCGGAGCTTTCACTATAGCCTGCCAGCACGGCCGGGCCCTGTACCTGCGGAGCCGCCAGGCCTTGCTGGGCCGGTTGCTGGGCGGCCAGTTGCGCGCCGGTGATCTCGTCCTGGTTGTACAGGCGAACACCTGCCAGCACCGCCAGGGTGACCGAGGCCGCCACGGCCAGGCGACCTACGCTGCGCCATGGTCCGCGAGAGACCTTGGCCGGCGCGGCCTCGTCGGCGAGCGCCGCAGAGACTGCCGAGGCGATGTCCAGCTTGGGCATCACCAGTTCCTTGTGCATCGCTGCGCGAGCGATCTGGTAACGGGACCAGGTTGCACGGGTTTCGGGGTCGTCCGCGGCATTCAATACCCGACGTAACTCCAGTTCGTCCGCTTCGTTATCCATCACCGCGGACAGCGATTCCTGCAAAGCTTCACGACTCATGGCGGTTCCTCTCTTGGCTGTCGCCGCTGTCTCAGGTTTCCTGCAACAACGGCTGCAGGGCTTTGTCTATGGCCTCCCGAGCGCGGAAAATCCGAGAGCGCACGGTACCCACCGGACACTGCATGACGCTGGCAATGTCCTCGTAACTCAGACCATCGAATTCACGTAAAGTTAACGCCGTACGCAAATCTTCTGGCAGTTGCTGGATGGTTCGATGGACAGTGCCTTCGATCTCATCGCGCAACAGCGAGCGTTCGGGGGATTCGAGATCCTTGAGGCCATGATCGCCGTCGTAAAACTCTGCATCCTCTGAACTCACATCGCTGTCCGGTGGCCGCCGACCGCGGGACACCAGATAGTTTTTCGCCGTGTTGATGGCAATCCGGTACAGCCAGGTATAGAACGCGCTGTCACCACGAAAATTGCCAAGAGCACGGTAGGCCTTGATGAACGCTTCCTGCGCAACATCCTGGGCCTCATGGGTGTCGTGCACGAATCGCACGATCAACCCGAGAATCTTGTGCTGATACTTCAGCACCAACAGATCGAAAGCTCGCCTGTCGCCGCGCTGCACGCGCTCGACCAGCTGCTGATCCTCTTCCTGGGTTAGCATGAACACTCCTCGGTGAACCTGGAGGAGTGTCGCTTTGGCCATCGTTCAGGCTTGCAACCATAGACTCGGGCTTTGTGCAAAAGTTCTCCCCCTCCAGACAAGTTTCCTGCGGCCCTTGAGCGGCTCGCACGAAAAACGCAGCGCGGTCCTGGCCGGCTGCGTCGATAAATCAGTCTTCTATACATGAGCAACGGCTGAAACCGGCTGTTGCCTCCCGTCATCACGGTTCCTGACCTACAGGCAACTCCCTATGGATATTCACAATTCCAGGAAAGTTCCCACATGCAGCAGGCAGAACTGTGTCGTGACATGGAAATCAAGGCGTCGGGACTGCTATAAAGGCAGCCCACCGAGATTCACGATAGTTTCACAATGCCATAAACGCTTGACCATTGTGCCGATACCACTGCCCTTATTCCAGTGTCCTACGTGGTCGCCCCGCGCGGAAATTCCAAGACATGAGCCAACAATTCCAACATGACGTCCTCGTGATCGGCAGCGGTGCCGCGGGCCTGAGCCTTGCGCTGAACCTGCCCTCGCACCTGCGCATCGCCGTCCTGAGCAAGGGCGATCTGGCCAACGGTTCGACCTTCTGGGCCCAGGGCGGCGTCGCCGCCGTGCTCGACGATGCCGACACCGTGCAATCCCACGTCGAAGACACCCTCAACGCCGGCGGCGGCCTGTGCCACGAAGACGCGGTGCGCTTCACCGTCGAGCATAGCCGCGAAGCCATCCAATGGCTGATAGACCAGGGCGTGCCCTTTACTCGCGACGAACACGCCAGCGTAGACGACGGTGGTTTCGAATTTCACCTGACCCGCGAGGGCGGCCACAGCCATCGGCGCATCATCCACGCCGCCGATGCCACCGGTGCCGCGATCTTCAAGACCCTGCTCGACCAGGCCCGCCAGCGGCCGAACATCGAGCTGCTGGAACAGCGCGTGGCAGTGGACCTGATCACCGAACGCCGCCTCGGCCTCGACGGCGAACGCTGCCTCGGCGCCTACGTGCTCAACCGCGCCAGCGGCGAAGTCGACACCTATGGCGCACGCTTCACCGTGCTGGCCACCGGCGGCGCAGCCAAGGTCTACCTCTATACCAGCAACCCTGACGGTGCCTGCGGCGACGGTATCGCCATGGCCTGGCGCGCCGGCTGCCGGGTAGCCAACCTGGAATTCAACCAGTTCCACCCGACCTGCCTGTACCACCCGCAAGCCAAGAGTTTCCTGATCACCGAAGCCCTGCGCGGCGAAGGCGGCCTGCTCAAGCTGCCCAACGGCGAACGCTTCATGGAGCGCTTCGACCCGCGCGCCGAGCTGGCCCCGCGGGATATCGTGGCCCGCGCCATCGACCACGAGATGAAGCGCCTCGGCGTCGACTGCGTGTACCTGGACATCAGCCACAAGCCGGCGGACTTCATCAAAAGCCACTTCCCCACCGTCTACGAGCGCTGCCTGACCTTTGGCATCGACATCACCCGCCAGCCGATCCCGGTGGTGCCCGCCGCCCACTACACCTGTGGTGGCGTAATGATCGACCAGGACGGCCGCACCGACGTACCGGGCCTCTACGCGATTGGCGAAACCAGCTTCACCGGCCTGCACGGCGCCAACCGCATGGCCAGCAACTCGCTGCTGGAATGCTTCGTCTATGGTCGCTCCGCCGCCGCCGACATCCTTGCCCAACTGGACCAGGTGAGCATGCCCCAAGCCCTGCCCTGCTGGGATGCCAGCCAGGTTACCGACTCGGACGAGGACGTGATCATTGCGCACAACTGGGACGAACTTCGGCGATTCATGTGGGACTACGTGGGCATCGTGCGCACCAGCAAGCGCCTGCAGCGGGCCGAGCACCGGGTGCGCCTGCTGCTCGACGAGATCGACGAGTTCTACAGCAACTACAAGGTCAGTCGCGATCTGATCGAATTGCGCAACCTGGCCCAGGTAGCCGAGCTGATGATCCTCTCGGCCATGCAGCGCAAGGAGTCCCGCGGCCTGCATTACACCCTGGACTATCCGGAGATGTTGCCCGAGGCCCTGGACACTATCCTGCAGCCGCCCACCTTTTCCGACTGAACTTCAAGCGCAGCCGCAAGCGCCGGTGCTGCACCGGCTCCAGCGCGTCATGACCGATGCACTGGCTGCGGGCGAACCACTGCCCCGCACGACGAAAGCGCAAAATGACCAGCCCCGGCAGCGCCATGCTGTCGGGGCGCATCTGCACTGCCTGCCAGCCACGGGCGGCACTCCACAATTGCCAGCCGCTGGCATCGCGGCGCAGGCCGGTAATGGCGTGGGGATGGGTGAGCAGGATGCGCCGGGGAATGACCCAGCAGGCATGGCCCAGGCACAGCGCCAGGCCGACAAGGAATAAAGACAGGGGAATCGCCAGCTGGCTCAGAGCCGCGACGGCCAGCGCCAGACAGGCGAGATAGAGCGCCAGCAGGACCTTCGAGCCCTGCCAGCGACACTCGAAGCGATCACTTGGGCTGGACACGGTCCAGGATGATGCGAACCATGCGTTGCAGCTCCGGATCTTCCGATTCGGTGCGCTCCATGAACCAGCCGAACATGTCCTGGTCCTCGCAACTCAACAAACGCACGTACAGCTCGCGATCCGTCTCGTTCAGGGTCGGGTAGACCTCCTGGGTGAAAGGTACCAGCAGTACATCCAGTTCCAGCATGCCGCGGCGGCTGTGCCAGAACAGGCGGTTGAGTTCAGTTTGTTCGACCATGGGGCCCTCCTCGAATAGGCGGCCAGTATACAGACGCAACCGCCGATGGGCACACGGCGTTGGTCGAGTGAGCCGTGAGGCTGCTACCTATTTTGCCCATCGCACTCTATGATGGCCGCCAGTCTTGATTACCTGCGATGAACCATGGCCGATTCCGCTTTTTTCTGCACCCTGTCCCATGAAGGCGTCCTCGCCGTCCGCGGTTCCGACGCCGGCAAGTTCCTGCAAGGTCAGCTGACCTGCAATATCGGTTACCTCAACGACCAGACCTCCAGCCTCGGCTCGCGCTGCATGCAGAAGGGCCGGATGCAATCGAGTTTCCGCATCCTGCCGCAAGGCGATGGTTTCCTCCTGGCGATGACCCGCGAGCTGCTCGAACCGCAACTGGCCGACCTGAAGAAATACGCCGTGTTCTCCAAGGCCAAGCTCACCGATGAAAGCCCAGCCTGGACCCGCTTCGGCCTGACTGGCGGCGACGCTGCCCTGGCGGCCCTGGGCCTGGAAGTTCCCACCGAAGCCGGTGCCACCGTGCGCCACGACGAACTGATCGCCATCAACGTATCCCCCGCCCGCGTCGAACTCTGGGCCCCTGCCGCCCAGGCCGATGCCGTGCGCGCGCAATTGGCTGCCCACCTGCCCGAAGGTGAGCTGGACGACTGGCTGCTCGGCCAGATCCGCGCCGGTATCGGCCAGGTCATGGAGCAGACCCGCGAGCTGTTCATCCCGCAGATGATCAATCTGCAGGCCGTCGGTGGCGTGAGCTTCAAGAAAGGCTGCTACACCGGGCAGGAAATCGTCGCGCGCATGCAGTACCTGGGCAAGCTCAAGCGGCGCCTGTACCGCCTGGCCCTGGCCGAAGGCGAAATGCCGGCGCCGGGTAGCGAGATCTTCTCGCCGACCCACGCCTCATCGGTCGGTGAAGTGGTGATCGCCGCCCGTGGCGAGCTGCTTGCAGTGCTGACCGCCGACTCGGTGGAAGACGGCAACCTGCACCTGGGCAGCCTCGAAGGTCCGCGCCTGAACCTGCTGTCCCTGCCTTACGAACTGGATCGCGACCGCGAGATCCAACGCTGAGCCCGCCCTGCCCCGCCGCATGCCGGCGGGGTCATCCCTGAACGCGGGAGAAAGACACGATGAACACGCTGGCCAGGATGGTGCAAACGCAGTTACTGCGCGCCATCGACAACGACGACCTGGTCCTGCCGACCTTGCCCGAGGTCGCCATGAGCATCCGCGAAGCCGCGGAAGACACCGAGATCAGCGTCGCCACCCTGAGCAAGGTCATCGGCCGCGACGCCGCCCTGGCCGCGCGCCTGATCAAGGTGGTCAACAGCCCGCTGCTGCGGGCGATTACCGAAGTGACCGACCTGCAGACGGCCATCACCCGCCTGGGGGTCAACTACAGCTGCAACCTGGCGATCGGCCTGGTGATCGAGCAGATCTTCCACGCCCGCTCGGACGCGGTTGAACAGAAAATGCGCGAAATCTGGGCGAAAAGCCTGGAAGTTGCCGGTGTCAGCTATGAACTGGCCGCACGCTACAGCGACCTCAAGGCCGACCAGGCGGCTCTCGCAGGGCTGGTGCACCAGATCGGCGTGCTGCCGATCCTGACCTATGCCGAGGAACACAACGAGCTGCTCTCGGACCCGGTCTGCCTGAACCATGTGATCGAGCAGATCCACCCGGCGCTGGGGGACAAGATCCTCAGTGTCTGGGAGTTTCCGGAGCAACTGGCCAACCTGCCGGGGGAAGTCCAGGACCTGGACCGGCATTCGTCAAAGTTGGACTACGTGGATATCGTGCAGATTGCGCGGGCCCTGTGTGACAACACCGGACGCGAACGGCCGGTCACTGTGCTGCCGGCCTACCGGCATCTCGCAGTTCCGGCGACCGGCCTGTTCTCCGAGGATGACCTGCTCGATGCACGGCTGATGTTCAGGTAAAAACCTGAGGGCCTCATCGCCGGCAATGCCGGCTCCCACAGGTTATTGTGTGCGCCTCTGA